>DATMSN010000553.1:0-2680 GCA_035565375.1 Duganella sp.
CTGCCCGAGCCGGCGCGCGCGCGCGGCCGCTTGCGGCTGCTGTATCTGTCGTGCGGGGACAAGGACGGGCTGATCAACGTGTCGCAGGCGTTTCATCGCTACCTGAAGCAGAACGACATCGCCCACGTGTGGAATGTCGACGGGTACGGCCATGACCGCGACAGCTGGTCGGACCAGCTGTACCGCTACGCCCAGCTCATCTTCCGCTAGGCTAGCTGTCCAGGCCGCTCGCGCCGAGGCGGGCGTCCATCCAAACACGCAATGCGACGGCGTTGCCCGCATTGCGTCGCTCTGATAGCAATACGCCGATTTCCAGTTCATGCACGGTGACGACCGACAGATAGAGCGTACTTGGGTCGGTGGCCACCCGCCAACGCACTACATTGCCGTTGGCCTTGCCTTGCGGCGCTTTTCGCAACTCCGATACCACATTGGTATCGACAAGGTACATCACGAAAAATCCGCCGGCTCGGCGGTTTCGCGCGACCGGACCGGTTCGAACTCGATATCCGCCATGTCCGGAACGGCTAGCAGTTCGGCCATGTTCCGGTGCTCCCGGATCAGACGTTGGTAGTCGGAAAACTTAAGCAGAACATGGGTTGTGCGGCCCCGCTCCGTGATGAACACGGGTTCGTTGTCGGCCGCGTTTGCCGCATCGGCGGCGTTTTGAATGAAATCCTGGATTGGTAAGGTTGTGGTGGTCATGGCGGCACCTCGTCCTGGCTGGATACGATGAAATTACTACAGCCGGTAAGGCGCCGCAAGCGCGTTCCGCAAGCAGCCCAATATGCCGCCCGTTGGGGCGCTTGATGAATCGCTACGGGTGACGAAGCGGGAAATTGCTACTCCAGGTTCTGCACCTGCTCGCGCATCTGCTCGATGAGCAGCTTGAGTTCCATCGAGGCGTCGGCCAGCTCCTTGACCGAGGCCTTGGCGCCGAGCGTGTTCGCTTCGCGGTTGAGCTCCTGCATCATGAAATCGAGGCGCTTGCCGACCTGGCCGCCTTTTTTCAGGATGTGGCGCGTCTCGGCCAGGTGCGCCGACAGCCGGCCGAGCTCCTCGGCGACGTCGATGCGGATGCCGTACAGGATCACCTCCTGGCGGATGCGCTCGAGCGCGTCCTGGCGCGACAGCGCCGAATTCGAGCCCTGGCAGGCCAGGCCCAGCGCGTCCTGCATGCGCTCGACGGCCTTCTGCTGGAAGGCGGCCACCACCTGCGGAATGAGCGGCGTGATGCGCTTGACGATCACTTCCATCGCCTCGATGCGCGAGGTCAGCATCGCCTCGAGCGCGGCGCCCTCGCGCTGGCGGCTGACGACGAACGCCCGCACGGTGGTGGCGGTCAGCGCGGCGACGTCGGCCTGCAGCGACTCCTGGCCGATCTGGGCCTCCTCGATGACGCCGGGCCAGCGCAGCAGCTCGGCCACCGACATGATCGGCGCGGCGGGGAAATGCGCGCCGACTTCCAGTTGCAGTCTTTGCAATTCGGTCAGCAGCGGCAGGTTGAGCGCCTGCGTGCCGGCCGTGGCCGCCTTGCGGCCGAAACTGAGCCTCAGCTCGACCTTGCCGCGGGTGATGGCGGCCATGACCGCCGAGCGCAAATCGGGTTCGAGCGCGCGCAAATCGTCGTTTATTCGAAACTGCAGGTCGAGAAAGCGCGAGTTTACGCTCTTGATTTCGATCGTCAGTGTGCCCGCCGCGCTTTCACTGGTGGCGACCGCGTAGCCCGTCATGCTGGAAATGCTCAATGGATATCCCCGATTTAATCTTTACAAAACAGTGATTTATCCACACAATCCGGTGTGTTGAGGCGAGGAATCCTATGGCTGCACAAAACAACGCCCCGTTGCCAGATGGTCTGGAAATTGCTGGATATCGCATTGTAAAGAAAATTGCGTCCGGTGGGTTCAGTATTGTTTACCTCGCGTACGACCCCGACGGGGTGGCCGTCGCCATCAAGGAGTATTTGCCCAGTTCGCTTGCGCTGCGCCGCGACGGCGAGCTGGCGCCGACCGTCTCGCGCGCCAATCTGCCGGTGTTCCGCATCGGCCTGAAGTGCTTCTTCGAGGAGGGCAGGGCGCTGGCGCGCATCGCCCATCCCAACGTCGTCAGCGTGCTCAATTTCTTCCGCGCCCACGACACCGTCTACATGGTCATGGCCTACGAATCGGGCCATTCGCTGCAGGAGCATATCCAGCGCCAGCGCGCCAAGGGCGGCAAGGTGGGCGAGGCTTTCATCCGGACGATCTTTATTCAGGTGCTCAAGGGGCTGCGCGAGGTCCACGCCGGCAAGCTGCTGCACCTGGACCTGAAACCGGCCAATATCTATCTGCGCGCCGACGGCACGCCGATGCTGTTAGACTTCGGCGCAGCGCGTCAAACCGTCAACAACGACATGCCGACCCTGGCGCCGATGTACACGCCGGGCTTCGCGCCGCCGGAGCTGTACACCAAGACCGGCGGCCTGGGGCCGTGGTCGGACGTGTACAGCATCGGGGCGTCGATGTTCGCCTGCATGGTCGGTTCGCCGCCGCAGCCGGCGGACCAGCGCAAGACCGAGGATAAGATGGCCGGCCACTTCGAAAAACTCGAGGGCGCCTATTCGCCGGAGCTGGTCGCGCTGGTGCGCTGGTGCCTGCGGGTCGACCCGCTCGAGCGTCCGCAAAGCCTGTTCGCGCTG
>DATMSN010000554.1:0-1532 GCA_035565375.1 Duganella sp.
GGCGGCACCGGTCGTCCGTCCGCCGGCCGCGCCCGCCGCGCCGGCCGCCGGCACCGCCGACGACGACAAACTGAGCTGGATGTGGCCGTCCGACGGCAAGGTCATCGCCACCTTCGACGAGGGCAAGAACAAGGGCGTCGATATCGCCGGCAAGGCGGGCCAGCATGTCGTTGCCGCCGGCGCCGGAAAAGTCATGTATGCCGGTAGCGGCATCCGCGGTTATGGTAATCTCGTTATTGTGAAGCACAATAATAGCTTGTTGTCGGCCTACGCCCACAACCGCAGCATCGTGGTCAAGGAAGGCCAGACCGTGACCAAGGGACAAATGATTGCCGAGATGGGTGATTCGGACGCCGACTCCGTCAAGCTGCACTTTGAAATCAGGCAGCAGGGCAAGCCGGTGGACCCGTCCAAATTCCTGCCTAACCGCTAGCCGAGCCATGAAACAGACGCCGCCCGACCCGATGGATGACGACCCGGTCCCGGAGGAATTCCAGGACGAGTCGAACGATGATGTCGTCGTCGATGCCATGGACGGTGCGGACGGCGACGGCGGCCCGCTGCCGGAGGCGGCGGTGCTCGAGGTCGACGAGCTGAAAAAAGTGCTGGCGGCCGAGTTGTCGACCGACACCACCCAGCACTACCTGAACCAGATCGGCACCCGGCCGCTGCTGACGGCGCCGCAGGAGGTGCACTACGCCACCCTGGCCAAGGCCGGCGACTTCAACGCCCGCCAGACCATGATCGAGCACAATCTGCGGCTGGTCGTGTCCATCGCCAAGCACTACATCAACCGCGGCGTGGTGCTGCTCGACATGATCGAGGAGGGCAACATCGGCCTGATGCGCGCGATCGACAAGTTCGAGCCCGAGCGCGGCTTCCGCTTCTCGACCTACGCCACCTGGTGGATACGCCAGAGCATCGAGCGCGCCATCATGAACCAGGCCCGCACCGTGCGCCTGCCGGTGCACATGGTGCGCGAACTGAATCAGATTCTGCGCGGCAAATATCATCTGGAAGCCCAGCACCACAACGGCAAGGACGCCACCGCCGAGGACATCGCCGAACTGGTCGGCCGGCCGGTGGAGGAGGTGCAGGACATCCTGGCGCTGTCCGAGCACGCCACCTCGCTCGACGCCCCGCTCGACAACGATCCGCAGTCGTCGCTGATGGACATGCTGCCCGGCGACAGCGAGGACAGCCCCGACGCCCGCGCCGAGCACCAGGAAATGACGGTGCTGATGCGCGACTGGCTCACCAAGCTGCCCGACAAGCAGCGCATCGTCATCATGCGCCGCTTCGGGCTCGACAACGACGACCCGGCCACGCTGGAAACCCTGGCCGAGGAGATGGGCGTCACCCGCGAGCGCGTGCGCCAGATCCAGCAGGAGGCGCTGGTCAAGCTCAAGCGGGCCATGGCCGCGCGCGGCGTGGTGCGCGATTCCCTGCTGTAGCCGATCTTTTTCGCTCCGTTCCCCTATCCGCGTTCTGCTATCATATTGGCCCCGGCGCGGCCCGGCCGGCGGCCCGCC
>DATMSN010000555.1:0-2137 GCA_035565375.1 Duganella sp.
CCGGCCAGCGCGGCGGCGATCGCGCGCAGTGCGGGCGAAGCCGGCGGCGATCCGGTGGGCGCGCTCATCCCTACCGCTTCCTGAACAGGCGCTCGCGCTTTTGCACCGGCTCGAAGCTGGGCGCGTAGGCGGAAAAATCGATGCTCTCCTTGCTGCCCAGGCCGAGGAAGCCGCGATGGCACAGCGATTCGTGGAACAGCCCGAAGGCGCGCTCCTGCAACTTCTTCTTAAAATAAATCATCACGTTGCGGCAACTGATCAAGTGGGTCTCGGCGAACACGGCGTCGGTCGCCAGGCTGTGGTCGGCGAAGGTGACGTTCTCGCACAGCGCGCCGTCGAACAAGGCCGCATTATAGGCCGCCGTGTAGTAATCGGAAAAACTGCGGGTGCCGCCGGCGGCCTGGTAGTTCTCCGTGTACTCGCGCATGGCGTCGAGCGGGAACACGCCCTTGCGGGCCTTCTCCAGCGATTGCGGATTGATGTCGGTGGCGTAGATCATGCTGCGCTCGAGCAAGCCCTCCTCCTTGAGCAGGATCGCCATCGACACCACCTCCTCGCCGGTGCTGCAGCCGGCGATCCAGATCTTCAGCGACGGATAGGTGCGCAACACCGGCACCACCTGCTCGCGCAAGGCCTTGAAATAGCCCGGGTCGCGGAACATCGACGTCACCGGGATCGTCAGGTACTGCAACAGCTGGCTGAACGCGGCCGGCTCGTGCATGATGCGCGCCTGCAGCGCCGAGATGCTGGCGCACTCCATTTCCTTGAGCGCATGCAGCACGCGGCGCTTTTGCGAGGCGCCGGTGTAGTCGCGGAAATCGTAGCTGTACTTCATGTAGATGGCTTCCATCAACACTTTCAGCTCGATGTCGGTATCGCTATGGTGCATGCGGCGTCCCCTTCATCACCGGCCACGCTCGCCGTTGGGCATCCACACCCGCAGCAAGGAATACAGGCGCGACAGGTCGATCGGCTTGGCCAGGTAATCGCTGGCGCCGGCGGCCAGGCACTGCTCCTGGTCGTCCTTCATCGCCTTGGCGGTGATGGCGATGATCGGCAGGCGGGCGAAGCGGGCGTCGGCGCGGATGTGGCGCGTCGCCTCCAGCCCGTCCATGCCCGGCATCATCACATCCATCAGCACCAGGTCGATGTCGGGGTTCTGGTCGAGTTTTTCGATGGCCTCGAAACCGTTGCGGCCCACCTCGACCAGCACGCCCTTCTGCTCGAGCGCGCTGGTGAGCGCGAAGATGTTGCGCACGTCGTCGTCGACCAGCAGGATGCGCCGGCCCTCGAACACGCGGTCGCGCGAGCGCACCGTGCGCAGCATGGTCTGGCGCTCGGACGACAGGTCGGCCTCGACCTTGTGCAGGAACAGCGTCACCTCGTCGAGCAGGCGCTCGGGCGAACGGGCGCCCTTGATGATGATCGAGCGCGAATACTTGTGCAGGTCGGCCTCCTCGGCGCGCGACAGGTTGCGGCCGGTGTAGACGATCACCGGCGGGAACGCCGCCAGCTGCTCGCCGGACATTCGCTGCAACAGCTCGTTGCCCTGCATGTCGGGCAGCTTCAGGTCGATGATCATGCAATCGAACACGGTGGTGCGCAGCAGCGCCAGCGCCTCCTCGCCGCTGCCGACGTCGACGATGTCGACATCGTCGTCGGAGATCAATTGCACCACGCTGTCGCGCTGGCGGTCGTCGTCCTCGACCAGCAACACGCGCTTGATCTTTTGCGTCAGCTTGGTCTCGATGCGGCGGAACACTTCCATCAACTGCTCGCGCGTGGTCGGCTTGAGCGCGAAGCCGATCGCGCCCAGGTGCAGCGCCGCCTCGCCGTTGTCGGAGCCGGACACCACGTGCACCGGGATGTGGCGGGTCTGGGCGTCGTCCTTGAGCATCTGCAGCACCGACAGGCCGGAGCGGTCGGGCAGGCGGATGTCGAGCAGCACCGCGTTCGGCCGGTGCGTGCGCGCCAGCTCCAGGCCCTCGTCGGCGTCGAAGGCGACCAGGCAGCGGTATTGTTTTTCGTGCGCCAGGTCGTACAGGATGCGGGCGAAGGCCGGGTCGTCCTCGATCACCAGCACCGTGCGGGCGCTGTCGGCGCCGTCCTGCAACCGCGCGCGGTCGTCGTCGAAGGC
>DATMSN010000556.1:0-4636 GCA_035565375.1 Duganella sp.
GTTCAGGCGCAGGCCGCCAACCTCGACCGAGCGTTGGCCCAGGTCGACGCCGACGCCGCCCACGTCGAGCAGCTTCAGCTTGACGAACGGCGCCGTCGCGCCGGCGTGCCGGATCGCCAGGTCGTTCAACGCCAGTGTGGCGCCGGCCAAGCTAGCGTCGAGCTTGCCATCCTTGTAGGCGAACCGGTAAGGCAATTTGGCCGACAGGCGGCCATCGCTGACGACCACCCGCATGAACGACTTCAGGTACGTCGACATGCCCGGCAGCGCCACGTTCTCCAACGACAGCAAGCCGCTGCCGCCGATCGGATTGAGCGCGGCCGCGCCCTTCCAGCGCAGCTTGCCGCCCAGGCCGGCGTCGGCGCTAAAGGTGTAGTCGCCGTTGCCGTCCGGCAGCGTGCTCAAATGGTTGAGCTCGAAAGCGATGGGCGCGAACGTCTCGGTATAGCCGGCGTGGCGGTCTTGCATGTCGACCTTGCCTTGCTCGAGCACGAAATGTTCGACGATCAGGCGCGGCATGCCGCTATCGCTGTCGTCCTTCTTGCGCTTGTCCAAGGTCTCCATCAGCTGCGCGATGTTGAACTTGCCGTCGGGCGACACCGCAAGCCGCAGCGCGGGCGCCGTGACGCGGATCTCGGCCAGGCTCCAGGCGCGGCGGAACAACGAACGCCACTGCATCTCGACGGCCAGCGCGCCGACGCCGAACAACGGCGCGCCGTCCGCTTCGGTCAGCCGCACGTCCTTGGCCTCCAGCCGCAACGTGAACGGATTGAAACTGACGTCGCCGATGCTGGCCTTGCGCTCCAATTCGGTCTCGGCGAACCTGGGTAACTGACTCTTGATCAACCACGGCAACGCCCAGCCGCCCGCCAACGCATACACGCCCACCGCGCCAGCCACGCCCACGCCCCACCGCTTCCATCGTATCGTCGTCGCCCGCAAAACCGTTCCCATCATCTGTGCTCAACAGCTAACAGTATAGCAAGTGCAAGGCTTCCTTACTGGCATCAAAAGCATTCCCAAAAACAACAACGCCAACATTTTTTATGTTGCCGCTGTCCGCGCGAGTATTTCCAGATGTAAATTGAATGCCGATGGGAAATGAAGCCTGCTACCGTCCCAACTTAGCCCAAAGCCAACCCGCTGGAGACCTTATGAGAAACGCTGTCCGCACCCCTTTGCGCGCCACCGCCGCCGGTGGCCTGCTCGCCCTGCTGTCGATCGCCGGCCACTGCGCCGAACCGGCGGCCCATCCGCACTGGTCGTACAGCGGTCCGTCGGGGCCGGACAAGTGGAGCGAAGTCGACAGCAAATTCACCTCGTGCTCGCAGGGCAAGGTACAGTCGCCGATCGACATCCGCACCACCGACGCGAAACATGCCGCGCTGTCCGAGCTCAAGTTCGAGTACCAGGCCAGCCCGCTCAAACTGATCGACAACGGCCACACGATCCAGGTCAACTACGCGCCCGGCAGCTTCCTGACGGTCGACGGCAAGCGCTACGAGCTGCTGCAATTCCACTTCCACAAGCCGAGCGAGGAACGCATCGACGGCAAGCGCTACGCGCTGGTCGCGCACCTGGTGCACAAGAACGCCGAGGGCGAACTGGCCGTGGTCGGCGTGCTGATGGAACCGGGCGCCAAGCGCCCCATGATCAAGACCATCTTCGACAACCTGCCGCTGCAAAAGGAAAAGGAAACCGAAGTGCCGGGCGTGAGCATCAACATCGCCACGCTGCTGCCTGAGAACCGCGCCTACTACACCTTCAGCGGCTCGCTGACGACGCCGCCGTGCAGCGAGGGCGTGACCTGGTACGTGATGAAGAACGCGGTGCCGGTGTCGTCCCAGCAGATCGCCCAGTTCGGCCACGTCTACAAGATGAACGCGCGCCCGGTGCAGGCGTCCAACGGCCGCCTGGTGCAGGTCAACGACTAAATCGCGGCGGCGCCGACGGCGTTCGTTTTGCCTTACACTATCGGACCTTCCCGACCATCGGAGCTCCATGCAAGCGCAACTCGAACCATTCCACGCCGTCGGCATCAGCCGCCTCGCCCACGCCCTCAAGGCGCAGGGCCGCGCCATCATCCACATGGAATTCGGCCAGCCGTCGACCGGCGCGCCCAAGGCGGCCATCGCCAAAGCCCACCAGGTGCTCGACGCCGACAACATGGGCTATTGGGAAAGCACGCCGCTCAAGGAGCGCCTGGCGCGCTTCTATGACGAGCGCTACGGCGTCAAGGTCGACGCCAGCCGCTTCGTCATGACGTGCGGCGCCTCGCCGGCGCTGGTGCTGGCGTTGAACTCGCTGTTCTCGCCGGGCGACCGCATCGCGCTGGCGCGGCCCGGCTACGTCGCCTACCGCAACACGCTCAAGGCGCTGCACATGGAGCCGGTGGAAATCGCCTGCGGCGCCGAGGTGCGCTACCAGCTCACCGCCGCCGCGCTCGAGGCGCTCGACCCGGCGCCGGCCGGCGTGATCATCGCCAGCCCGGCCAACCCGACCGGCACCATCATCGCCGCCGACGAACTGGAAGCCATCGCCAGGGTCTGCCGCGCGCGCGGCATCCGCATCATCTCGGACGAGATCTACCACGGCCTGAGCTACGTCGAACCGGCGCAAACGATCCTCGCCTACGCGCCCGACGCGCTGGTGGTGAGCAGCTTCTCCAAATACTTCAGCATGGCCGGCTGGCGGCTGGGCTGGCTGCTGGTGCCGGCCGAGCACATCGACCGCACCTGGACCTATTGCGGCAATATGTTCCTGACGGCGCCGTCGCTGAGCCAGCACGCGGCGCTGGCCGCCTTCGACGCGCTCGACGAGCTCGAAGGCCACCTGACCGTGTACACCGAAAACCGCCGCCTGTTGCTCGACGCGTTGCCGGGGCTGGGCCTGAACGCCATCGCCCCGCCGGACGGCGCCTTCTACATCTACGCCAGCATCGCCCACCTGACCGACGACAGCCTGGACTTCTGCAAGCGCCTGCTCAACGACACGGGCGTGGCGACGGCGCCGGGCATCGATTTCGATCCGGTCGACGGCAAGCGCTTCATCCGCTTCAGCTTTGCGGTGTCGACGCCGGAGATCGCCGAAGCGATCCGCCGCATGCAGCCATGGTTCGCCGCCCAGGCGGGCGCGCTGGTGGCCGGCCAGTGAGCGGGTAGCGGCTAGGCTTCGGGCATTCCGCGCAGGAATTCGATGTCCGACACGGCGCGCGACCACGCCGCGTCGGGATCGAGCGCCGGGGTGTTGTGGATATCGAGTTGGATGTCTTTGAGCACTCTGCCGCCCAGGGAAATCCTGTAGCGCAGCGCCGTGTATTCGACGTCATAGGTGTTTTTCAACCCCTGCTGGCGGGTGTAGGTGTCGTGGGAAGCGGGCATGATGTCCTCCTTACGAAAAGTGAAGAAAAGCATAGCACGAAGCGAACAGGCGTGCACTTGCCGCATGACAAGCGATCCGGGCTGGGCGGTCGATGGGCGCGGAGTAAGGTGTCGTGGCGATGCGCGCATTTCGGGTATCGTAAGGCTCCGCACCAAATACGATCAGGAGCCCATATGCTGACCGGACAATGTTTTTGCGGCGCCGTCCGATACGAAGCCGCCGAGCACATCCGCAACCAAACGCTATGCCATTGCACCCTCTGCCGCCGCACCACCGGCGCGCCGGCGGTAGCGTGGTTCACCGTGGCGACCGGGGACTTCCGCTTCACGGCGGGCGAGCCGTCCAGCTTGCGCTCCTCCGACCACGGCACGCGCACCTTCTGCCCGCGCTGCGGCACCCAGCTCACGTTCGCCGACGACGCTAGTCCCGACGAGATCGACGTCACCACGGGCAGTCTGAACACCCCGGAGAAGGCGCTGCCACGGACTGAGATCTTCGTGGCCGATGCGCTGCGCTGGCCGGACGATCTGCCGCGCTATCGGCACGGTAGAACGGGACCACCGGGCGCCTCCTGAGTGCGGATGTTTGGCGATCCGTGCCTGGAACGCCATTTCGCCGCTGCTGATCACTCGGCGTGGATCAAGCCGAGGGTCAACCCTTTCAGTGTCGCGGCGGTCCGGGTCGAACATTCGAGCTTGCGGAAGATGCTCTCGACATGGGTGCCCACCGTGGACGGACTGATCTGCAGCTCGCGCGCGACCTCCTTGTTGCTTTCGCCCAGACTAAGCCGGCGCAGTACCGCGATCTCCCGCTCCGATAACAGCTTCTTGCGTTGGCCCGCGGATTCGCCCGCGTCGGCGCAAGTGCCGTCGGCGGCCGCGATCACGAAGTTCACGGCCCGCATGTCGAATCGCCCGGCCGCCGCGTCCGCCGACAGGATACGTGCCGCCTCCCGCGCCGCGCACGCGGCGCGCCAGGGACGCGGCATGCACAACGCCGCATGCGCGGCCGCCGCTGCCAGTATCCGTTGCGACATGTTCAGCGACTCGGCATCGAGATCGCGGTAGTATCCGCTGCCATCGAGCCGCTCGTAGACATGCGACGCCAGCGCCGCCTCCGCCCGCAGCGAGGGAATCTGCACGCCGGCACGCGCCGTCCAATACGGCACCAGACGCGCCTTTTCCCAGTCCGCCATCCCGAGCTTGCCGGCGCGCTGCCAGACGATGTTGGGGACCGCCGCGCGGCCAATGCCGTG
>DATMSN010000557.1:0-4418 GCA_035565375.1 Duganella sp.
CTTCGTGCCCCGAGTCGTGTGCGGATTCGTGCCCCGATTCGTGCCCCGCCGCGTGCTGCGCCTCGTGCGTGTGCTTCTCGCCGTCGGCATGCGTATGCACCGCCGGCGCGGGCGGCGCCGCCGATTCCAGCACCTCGGCCCGGGCGATAATGCCCGTGACCTGCAAGTGCTGCACGCCGGTCAGCAGCAAACCGGCCAGCAGGCCAGCAGCCGCCGCGGTGCGCACCATGCGATTGAACGTGCCGGCTCCCGCATCGGCCCCGATACGGCTCAATGACACGGGAACCCGGCCGAGTGGCGGCTGTCGTGGGCGGCGTTATGCAGCGCTTCCATCGACGCGAAGCCCGCGCCGAACAGCAGCACCGCGCCCAGGCCGGCCGCCATCAGCGCCGGAATCAGCTTGTCTTTGAGTGCGGCGGGACGGGCGTGGGCATCGGCCTGGCCGGCGTGGATAGGGGTGGCGGACATATTGATTTCTCCGGAAAACAGCGGCGACCACGGGGTCGGAAAGCCTGTATCGGGAGATGAACCAGGTGGGAGACGAATGCGGTGCCGAAGGAGAACCGGAACGAAGATGCGCGGATCAAGCCTTGGCAGTTCTCCACCCGCATCGCCCTCCGCGACACAAACGTGTTTACCGCTACTGGCTGGTTTCCGGGCTGGCGAGTGGGCATCCACGCGGGACACTCCTGGATTTGCGCCTTCCCATGCATACGCACAGTGGCATCGTGCAAATCCTTTACCTCGCTTACCGTTGCGGGGGCAGCGCCGGCATGGCCGTCCCTGTGGACGGCGCACCGGCTTCCCATTTAAATCTGCAAACGATCATTTGCAGATACCAGAAGCTGACTACCGGCGCAGTATAGGTCTGTGACTGCGGAATTGCAAGACGATCATGCTATCGCGCGCGGGCCGTTGTCCGGTTCAGCCATCCACCGGATGCGCGGGCGTGCTCAGCATTAACTGATAAAAGGCCAGGTCCAGCCAGCGGTCGAACTTGAAGGCGGCGTGGCGAATCGTGCCGGCGTGCACGAAGCCTAGTTGCTCATGCAACGCGATGCTGGCGGCGTTGGCGGCGTCGATGCCGCCGACCAGGATGTGCAGATCGGCCTGCCGCGCGGCGTCGATCACGGCCGTCAACAAGACGCGCCCCAGCCCCTTGCCGCGCTGGTCGCCGCGCACGTAGATCGAATGCTCGACCGAGTACTTATTGGCCGGAAAACCGCGAAACGCGCCGTAGCTGGCGAAACCCAGCAAATCGCCGGCCTCGTCCTCCAGTCCGATGACCGGATAGCCGCCCGCGCGCTTGGTGGCGAACCAGCCCTTCATCGTTTCCATGGTGCGTGGATGGTATTCATAAAGCGCGGTCGAGTTGGCGATCGCGTCGTTGAAAATGGCGAGGATGGCTGGCGCGTGACGCTCTTCCGTACAGCTGACGAGTTGCATCGGGTCTCCGAAAGATAGGTTTTGATTGAGGCTGCTCAACATGATAGACGATAAATCTCAAGCCGTTCAACGACCATCACCGCGCTCCAGAAATTTTCGTACAGAAATTAAAAACAAAAGGATAGACTGGCTGACGAATGCACTTTCCTTGTTGTAATATATTAAAGAAAGGGGTACGCGCCTCATCAAGAATAAATAAAGCGAGGTAGCATTAATCATGAATTTAGCTCATGCGCCGTCCATCCGCTCCAGGTTGATTTGGCTGGTGGTGGCGTGCATCGTTCCCGCGTCGTTGATGGTGGTGAAAATGATCGCCGCCGACTACGAGCTCGCGCGCGCCGCCTTCATCCGCAGCGCGATGACGACCGCCCACGCCAACGCGATGGCGATCGACAAGGAATTTGCCGTCATCGAATCGACGTTGAAGGTGCTGGCCACCTCCCCCAGCCTGCTCGGCGAAGAGCTCAAGCCGTTCTACGACCAGGCGCGCGCAGTCTGCGCCAACCAGGACATCTTCAACATCGTGCTCGAGGACGGCACCGGGCAGCAAATGATCAACACCTTCAAGCCGTACGGCGCCGAGCTGCCGAGCTCAAGCATCGACCGCCTGTTGACCTACATGCAGAACAACGACACGACCGCCATCTCGCAGGTATCCCTGGGGAACCTGTCCAAGCGCTACATCGTCGCGGTCGCCGTTCCGGTCACCCGGATGCCGAGCGGCTTCCATGCGCTGAGCGCGGTGGTGACAGTGGAGCGCTTCAGCACCATCCTGCAACAGCAGCAGTATCCCGAGCACTGGATCGCCACCATCCTGGACAACAAGGGCACGGTGGTCGCGCGCACCAACGACATGCAGCGCTACGTCGGCCAGCAAGCGATCCCCGAGGTGCTGGAGCGGTTGCAGGAGCAGTCCGAAGGCGTGTTCGAGACCAAGACGCTGGACGGCAGGCCGATCCTGGCCGTGCTGGCCAAGGCCAGCAATTCGCAGTGGACGGTGGCGATCGGCATTCCGCTGGAGGTGCTCAACAGCCAATTGCTCAGCAAACTGTGGAACCTGGTGTTTTCGACCATCATCCTGTTCGGCGCCGGCCTGCTGTTCGCCTGGCACATCGGCAACCGCATCAGCCGCTCGATCCGCGATCTGGTGGTGCCCGCGCTGGCCCTGGGCGCGGGCGACAGCATCGAACCGGCCACTTACGGATTGCGCGAAGCGAATGAAGTGGGCCAGGCCCTGGTCAAGGCGTCGCGGATGCACGCGCTGGCCAAGCACCAGGCCACCCACGATCCGCTGACCGGCCTGGCCAACCGCGCGCTGTTCACCGAGTTCCTGGCCCACCAGCTCAATCTCTGCCAGCGCAACCGGGAATCGATGGCGGTGCTTTATCTGGATCTGGACAACTTCAAATTCATCAACGACACCTACGGCCATGGCGCCGGCGACGACTTGCTAAAGGAGGCGGCGGCGCGGCTGCGCTCCGAACTGCGCAAGTCGGACATGGCGGCAAGGCTGGGAGGCGACGAATTCGCGGTGGTGCTGGTCGCCAGCGGCGAAGACGACGCCGCCGGCGTGGTCGAGAAACTGGCCCTCCGCCTGTCCGTGCCCTATATGATCGACGGCCAAGAGCTGCGGTCCGCGGCCAGCATCGGCGTCGCCGTGTATCCGAAGTCGGCCACCACCGCCGACGACCTGATCGCGTTCGCCGACGACGCCATGTACAAGTGCAAGGCGGAGCGCCGCAAGGCGCGCGCCGCCATGGTCGAATAAAGCGCCCGGCTCAATTGCGGCCGGCGCCCTCCACGTACACCTCGTCGCCGCAGCCGGACGCGCGCGTCGGCGCCGGCGCGGCCTTGCCCACCAACTGCGACAGGTCGCCGTCGGTGTTCAATTCGAGCGGCAGCGACACGCGGATCTCCTGCAGATATTTACGCTGCGCGCACACCAGCGTGATGCTGCCGGCCGCCTGGGCGCCGTAGCGGGTCTTGACGCGGTCGAAGAAATCGTTGACGCGGAACGACTTGCCCACGCTGCCAAGCACGATCTTGCCCACTTCCGAATCGTTCACCACCCGCACCGCCGACACGGCCTTGAGGAAATACTCGTCCGGCGGCAGCGCCTGGCATTTGCCATGCTTGTTCCACTCGTAGGCGCCGAAGGTGCGCTCGTAATAGAAGTTCGGCATCCACGGCGCCACCTTGTCGATGGTGTCCTGCTTCAGCGAGAACTGCTCGCCCTTGCAACTGCCGTAATTGGTCCCGCACTCCTTCTTGTTCGGCCACAGGCCGTGCAGGCTCAGGTTCTTGGCCTGCAGCGTGCCGCTGTTCATGGCGTCGCATTCGGGCTTTTTGCCGTTGTATTTGGCGTGCTCGCAGAAGCCGGGCTGCCAGGTGATCGCCAGCAGATAGCTATCCTCCTTATTGGCGACGTTACAGGCGCCGCCGGCGGCGTTATCGCGCCCGCGCTGCGCCTTGCTTAGCTGCTCGCCCAACTCCGGCGTGCCGCATTCCTTGCGCACCCAGCGCAGCGATGGCTGCGCGCCCGGCACCTCCACCCTGATCCAGTCGTAATCGACCTTGTTGATCTCGCGGACCGTGTATTCGGCGCCCGGCACGATCTTTTGCGCGCCCGGGTTGCTCTGTTTGGCGAAGGACGAAAACGCCTCGCAGCTCTTGGTGGCGGTGAAACTGCCGGTGGCCGATTCGCTGGCGCTGCAACCGAACGCGCTAAAAAACAGCAATAGGCCGGCGGCCGTGACGGTGTGGCGATGCATGCAAACTCCTCAAGTTAGTCAAGTGCCAATATCTTAACGGAGTTATCGCGCCCGGTGGAAACAGCTTGCTTGCCTGGCTCGGTTCAAGGGGGCGCCGCGGGTGCCACGGCATTGAGGATCAAGCGCCGCAGATCGCCGTCGTGGCGGAATCCCGCGCGCTCGGCGGCCGACGCATCGAGCGGCGGCTGGCGGCCGAAGCCC
>DATMSN010000558.1:0-4012 GCA_035565375.1 Duganella sp.
GTCGGCCACCGCCTTGTCGCGGCTGGCCTGGCTGCCCCACACCAGCACCGGCATGCCGAACGCGCGGCCGTAGCCGGCGATTAACTGGCCGATCTTGCCGTAGCCCCAGATCCCCAGCGTACGCCCCTTGAGCACCACGCCCAGGCCGTTCAATTGCGGGTTGACCGACGCCGTCTGCCATAGCCCATCCCTCAAATTGGTCGCGTACGGCACGATCTTGCGCGCGGCGGCCATGATCAGCGCCCACGTCAGCTCGGCCGGCGCGGTGGGCGAGCCGACGCCCTCGGCGATCGCGATGCCCAGCTCGGTCGCGGCGGCCACATCGACGTGTCCGGCCAGCTTGCCGGTCTGCGAAATGAGCTTGAGGTTCGGCAGCTTGTTCAGCAGCGCCCGATTCAATGTAGTACGTTCGCGTATCAGCACCAGCGCGTCGAACGGCGCCAGCCGGATGGCCAGCTGGCCCAGTCCTTTTGTTGTGTTATTGAACACTTTAACCTCGTGCCCACGTAATAAATCATAGCAGGCGAGCGTGGCGGTTGCGTTCTGGTAATCGTCGAGAATAGCGATTTTCATGGGAGTTAGCCGATTTTATGATGAAATTCGTAGGGAAATAACAGTGTCAGAAAGAACCGGAATAGCTTACTACTTTAGTCAACCAATTCTCCTACATTTTTGATTGAATCGTGTATTGACGGGTGTACAATCGCTCAAAAATTGAACAACTCCCCACCACAACGAGTTGCGCGCCTGTGCAGACACCGGGCGCTTTCGACAAGACCGCCGTGACCCGCCGACCCATTTCGAATGGGCTTCCGAGCGCAAGCCACAAGCTGACGACGATCCTGCCGCGTAGAGACCAGAATTCTTAATTGTATTGGAGGTACTATGAATCAGCCCGTCATGGGTGGCGTTGCTACACTGAACGTCCCAGCTTACATCAAACAACAAAAACTGATCAATTGGGTGGCCGAGATCGCCGCGTTGACCAAACCGGACCGCATCTACTGGTGCGACGGCTCGCAGGAAGAGTACGACCGCCTGTGCGCCGAGATGGTCGCCTCCGGCACCATGAAAAAGCTGAACCAGGAAAAGCGTCCGAATTCCTACCTCGCCTGCTCGGACCCGACCGACGTCGCCCGTGTCGAAGACCGCACCTACATCTGCTCCAACACCAAGGAAGAAGCCGGCCCGACCAACAACTGGATGGCGCCCGCCGACATGCGCGCGACGTTGAATCCGCTGTTCGACGGCTGCATGGTCGGCCGCACGATGTACGTCGTGCCGTTCTCGATGGGCCCGCTGGGTTCGCCGATCGCGCACATCGGCGTCGAACTGTCCGATTCGCCTTACGTCGCCGTCAATATGCGCGTCATGACGCGCATGGGCAAGGCCGTCTATGACGTGCTGGGCACCGACGGCCAGTTCGTGCCGTGCGTGCACACCGTCGGCGCGCCGCTCAAGGCCGGCCAAAAAGACGTCGCCTGGCCGTGCAACCCGACCAAGTACATCGTCCACTATCCGGAGACCCGCGAAATCTGGTCCTACGGTTCGGGCTACGGCGGCAACGCGCTGCTGGGCAAGAAATGCTTCGCGCTGCGCATCGCCTCCAACATGGGCCACCAGGACGCGGCCAAGGACGGCATGGGCTGGCTGGCCGAGCACATGCTGATCCTCGGCGTCGAATCGCCTGAAGGCAAGAAGCACTATGTCGCGGCGGCGTTCCCATCGGCCTGCGGCAAGACCAACTTCGCCATGCTGATCCCGCCGGCGAGCTTCGACGGCTGGAAAGTGACCACCATCGGCGACGACATCGCCTGGATCAAGCCGGGCGCCGACGGCCGCCTGTACGCGATCAACCCGGAAGCGGGTTATTTCGGCGTCGCCCCCGGCACCAACGAAAAGACCAACTTCAACTGCATGGCCTCGATGCGCGAGAACACCATCTTCACCAACGTCGCGCTGACCGACGACGGCGACGTCTGGTGGGAAGGCCTGACCAAGGAAGCGCCGTCGCACCTGATCGACTGGCAGGGCAAGGACTGGACGCCGGATTCCGGCACCAAGGCCGCGCACCCGAACGCGCGCTTCACCGTCGCCGCCACGCAGAACCCGGTGATCGACGCCGCCTGGGACGACCCGGCCGGCGTGCCGATCTCGGCCTTCATCTTCGGCGGCCGCCGCTCGACCACCGTGCCGCTCGTCACCGAAGCGCGCAACTGGGTCGAAGGCGTCTACATGGCCGCGACGATGGGTTCGGAAACGACCGCCGCCGCCGCCGGCCAGATGGGCATCGTGCGCCGCGACCCGTTCGCGATGCTGCCGTTCATGGGCTACAACATGAGCGACTACTTCCAGCACTGGCTCAACCTGGGTGAAAAGCTGGGCAAGGTCAACGCCGCCACCTTGCCGAAGATCTACTGCGTCAACTGGTTCCGCACGGACGACCAGGGCCACTTCGTCTGGCCCGGCTTCGGCGACAATATGCGCGTGCTCAAGTGGATGCTCGAGCGCATCGAAGGCAGCGCCGGCGGCATCGAAAACATCTTCGGCACGACGCCGCGCTTTGGCGACCTGAAGTGGGACGGCATCCCGTTCTCGCCGGAGGAGTTCGAAACGATCACGTCGATCGACAAGGACGCCTGGCGTGAAGAGCTCAAGTTGCACGACGAGCTGTTCGCCAAGCTGGCCTACCACCTGCCGAAGGAACTGACGGCGGTGAAAGCCGAGCTGGAGCAGCGCCTGGGCAAGTAATCCAAGCAGCCTGAACCCGAAACTCCGGGGTCAGGTCCACCAATGCTACACGAGCAGGGCAGTACCCTGTTCAGTTCGTGTAGCATTGGTGGACCTGACCCCGGATTTTTTTATGCGCCGCAAACTGATCGTCTTCGACTTCGACGGCACGCTGGCCGACACCTTCCCCAGCTTCGTGCGTGTGTTCGACCGGGCCGCCGACGAATACGGCTTCAAACGCCTCGACCGCGAGCGCCAGGGCGCGTTGCGCGGGTTGGACGCGCGCCAGATCATGGCGCATCACGACATCCCGTTGTGGAAAGTGCCGGCCATCGCACGCTTCATGCGCGCCGGCATGGCGGACGACATCGTCAACATCAAACTGTTCGCTGGCGTCGACCAGGCGCTGCGCGACCTGCACGCGCAAGGCGTGGTGCTGACCATCGTTACCTCCAATTCGCCCGGGAATGTGCGCGCCGTCCTCGGGCCGGAACTGCTCGCCCTGTTCAGCCATGTCGAATGCGGCGCGTCGCTGTTCGGCAAAGCGGCCAAGGTGCGCAAGGTGCTCGCCGCCACCGGCATCGCGCCGGAACACGCGATGCTGATCGGCGACGAAATCCGCGACGCCAAAGCGGCCGCCGACGCCGGCGTCGACTTCGGCGCCGTGGCCTGGGGCTTCAACCACGGCGACGCGCTGATCGCATGCCGTCCCCGCCAGCTGTTCCGCCAGGTCGCCGAGCTGGCCCACCTCAACGCGGATATTGCGCGGCTTCGCCAAGGATGACCTTGGGCTCCAGGTATGCGTCCAATCCGTAGGGACCGAACTCGCGGCCGATGCCCGACTGCTTGAATCCCCCGAATGGCGCGATCAGGTCGTCGTGCACGCCGTTGATGTGGACCCGGCCCGCGACTAGGCGCGCGGCCACGCGGTTGGCGCGTTCCAGATCGGTCGAGCTGACATACGCCTGCAAGCCGTACGGCGTGTCGTTGGCGATGGCGACCGCCTCGTCCTCCGTCTCGTAGGTGAGGATGGACAGCACCGGTCCGAAGATCTCCTCCCTGGCGATGGTCATCGACGGCGTGACGTTGGCGAACACGGTCGGCTTGACGAAGTGGCCCGCCTCCAGTCCCCCCGGCTTGCCCGGCCCTCCCGTCAGCAGCTCGGCGCCTTCGTCGATGCCGGCGCGGATGTAGCGCTGCACGCGTTCGTACTGTTTGGCGGTGACGATCGGCCCCAGGGTCACGCCGGCGTCGCGCGGGTCGCCCACGACCACCGCCTCCG
>DATMSN010000559.1:0-1667 GCA_035565375.1 Duganella sp.
CGTCGCGCAACCGCGCGCGCAGCGACAGCAATTGGTCGACCAGCACGCGCTCGTCGTTCCAGCGCGTCTCCAGGCCGGCCAGGCGGTCGCGTTCGGCGCCCAGCAATTCTAGGGCGTCGGCGGCGCGCTTGCCGGTGTCGATGCCGATCGCGCCTTCGCGGCCGATGATGCCCAGTTCGACCTCCAGCGCCTCGATGCGCTTTCGGCTGTCGTCCACCTCGGCCGGCGTGGCGTGCAGGCTGACGGCCACGCGCGCGCAGGCGGTGTCGATCAGGCTGACCGATTTGTCGGGCAGCTGGCGCGCCGGGATGTAGCGGTGCGACAGCTTCACCGCCGCTTCCAGCGCTTCGTCGAGGATCTGCACCTTGTGGTGTTTCTCCATCGTCGAGGCGACGCCGCGCATCATCAGGATCGCGCGCTCTTCGCTCGGCTCGTCGACCTGGATGCTTTGGAAACGGCGCGTCAGTGCCGGGTCCTTTTCAATATGCTTCTTGTATTCGGCGAACGTCGTCGCGCCGATGGTGCGCAAGGTACCGCGTGCCAGGGCTGGTTTGAGCAGGTTGGCGGCATCGCCGGTGCCGGCCGCGCCGCCGGCGCCGACCAGGGTATGCGTTTCGTCGATGAACAGGATGATCGGCTTCTGGCTGGCTTGCACTTCGTCGATGACGGAGCGCAGGCGCTGTTCGAATTCGCCCTTCATGCTGGCGCCGGCTTGCAGCAAGCCGACATCCAAAGTGAGCAGCTGCACTTCCTTGAGCGACGGCGGCACGTCGCCGCGCGCGATGCGCTGGGCGAAGCCCTCCACCACCGCCGTCTTGCCGACGCCGGCCTCGCCGATCATGATCGGATTGTTCTGGCGCCGCCGCATCAAGATGTCGACCATCTGGCGGATTTCGTCGTCGCGCCCGACGATCGGGTCCATCTTGCCGCTGCGCGCCTGTTCGGTCAGGTCGACGGTGAATTTTTTCAGCGCTTCCTGCTTGCCCATGGCCGCCGGGGCGATCGCCCCGGAAGCTTCGCCGGGCGCAGCGCCGCCGCCACTGAAACCGTCGGTGGCGACCATCTTCGCCTCCGGCGATTCGCTCAACAGGCTGGCGAAGTTGTCGGTCAGGTGTTCGAGCTTGATTTTCTCGAACTGCCTGGACATGCCATACAAGGCGTTGCGCAGACCGGTGGTTTTCAACATGCCGATGATCAGGTGGCCGGAGCGCACCTGCGATTCGCCGAACATCAAGGTGCCGTACACCCAGGCGCGTTCGACCGATTCCTCCAGTTGCGACGACAGGTCGGTGATGGAGGTCGAACCGCGCGGCAGGCGGTCGAGCGCCGCCGTCAGGTCGCGCGCCAGCGCCGCCGGATCGAGGTCGTACTGGCGGATGACGCGCACCAGGTCGGAATCCTGCAGCTGCAAGATCTGGTGCAGCCAGTGCACCAGCTCCACGTACGGGTTCCCGCGCAGCTTGCAGAACACGGTGCTGCTCTCGATCGCCCGGTAGCACAGGCTATTCAGTTTGCCAAACAATGCAACACGGCTGATGTCGGCCATGATTTTCCTTTAACGTGGGTGTATCAATAACTGGTCGGGATGCCCCTGCGGCGCGGCGCTGGCCAGCCAGCTGGTCCAGCCGAGCCGGGTGCCTCCCATGTCGGCGGCGCCCAGGCGCAAC
>DATMSN010000560.1:0-3623 GCA_035565375.1 Duganella sp.
AGGCCGACTGGGACCTGGACGGCGCGGCGGCGCTGTACCGCCAATTCGAGCAGCGCTTCGCGCCGTTGCGGCGGATGCTGGGCCGGCACGGCGCCGTCAGCGACGCGCAGGCGTACGTGATCCGCCTGCTGGTCAGCCATGGGTATCTGCACTGCCGCCGCAGCGATCCGCTGCTGCCACGCGAGCTGTTGCCGGAAGACTGGCCGGCGATGTCCGCTTACCAAACCTACCTGGCGCTATACGGCGGCTGCGCCAGCCAGGCGCGCCGCCACATCCTGAAGGTGATGGCATCGACCGCGCCGGAGGCAAAGGAGCGCCCCGCACACCCCGAGCCGCAAATAAAACACGTAGGGCGGATTAGCGCAGCGTAATCCGCCATCGACGAGCCGTTGTCGGCGCACGCATGCCCGATGACGGCGATCCACCCAGAGAAAGAGCATCAAACATGGAACAACTGGCAGAAGACATCTACACCGGCCCCACCCTGAGCATCACGGTTGGCCGGGACGGCAACCGGGTCCACCGGCTGATCGACGACACCAACTATCCGCAGCGCGCCACGGCGGTGGTGGTGCGCCGCGATCCGATGGTCGCGGCGCTATTCGGCGCGGTCGCCAAGACCACGCCGCCGCGCTGACGTTACTTCGTCAATTTGTAGCGCTGTTCGCGATACAGGATCGACGGCAGCACCACGTGCGACATGGCCTTGTCCACCAGTTGCGGGTCGGGCGGCGTCGAACTCGTGGTCAGGGTCTTGCTGGCGGCGTCGTACTGCCCCAGCAACGGCGCGTGGCCCGGCCGCAGGATGGTGGCCGACGAGCCCTCCAGCCAGGCGAAGTAATTATCGAACTGGATCAACGCCCGGCCCGGCGTCTCGCTATCCCTGGCCAAATCGCGGCCGATCATCGGGTGCTCGCTCGACACGCCCATCAACGACAGCATCGTCGGCGCCAAATCGATCTGGCTGGCGATCGTCTTGATGACCTTGGGCTGGACATCGGCGCCCATGATCAATCCGGGAATGTGGAATTTATTGATCGGCACCAGGCTGTCGCCGTAGACCCGGTTGTCGTGGTCGGCGACGATCAGGAACACCGTGTCCTTCCAATAGGCTTCCTTCTTGGCCTGCGCGATGAAACGGCCCAACGCGTAATCGGCGTATTTGACGGCGTTGTTGACCGTTTGCTTTTCCGCGTCGTGCAACTTGATGCGCCCGTCCGGGAACTGGAACGGCTCGTGGTTGGACGACGTGAAAATCAAACTGAAGAACGGCTTGTTGGCCGCGTGCAGCAGCTTGAGCCGCTCAAGCGATTTATCGAACAAGTCCTCGTCGGAGGCGCCCCAGCTGCCTTCGAACACGGGGTTCATGTCGCGGCGGTCGACCACCTTCTGGAAGCCGTTGCCGGTGAAGAAACCGCGCATATTGTCGAAGTGCGCCTCGCCGCCGTAGACGAATTCCGTGTGGTAGCCCTGCTTGCCCAGGCCCAGCGCCAGGGTGTAGAAGTTCTGCTGGGCCAGCGACAGCTTGACCACGCTGCGCGCCGGCGTCGGGCCGTAGCCGGCGACGACGGCCTCGATGCCGCGCACCGAGCGGGTGCCGGTGGCGTACAGCTGCTCGAACCACCAGCCTTCCTTCTTCAGCTTTTCCAGCTCGGGGGTGACCGGCAAGCCGCCGAGCGATTCGACGAAGGTCGCGCCCAGGCTCTCTTCCAGCACGATGACCAGGTTGAGCGGACGCTCGCGCTGGCTGGAGGCGACCTGCTTGTGCAAGGTGGGCAACTCGGCGGAGGTGAACTGCAAATCCTTCAGCCACGGCGCGCTCTTGACGGTCTGG
This sequence comes from Duganella sp., assembly GCA_035565375.1. Classification (GTDB taxonomy): domain Bacteria; phylum Pseudomonadota; class Gammaproteobacteria; order Burkholderiales; family Burkholderiaceae_D; genus Rugamonas. Next base: position 1,835 of record DATMSN010000560.1, read on the forward strand.
AAGACCTTCTCGCGCGGGTACTTGCCGTAGATCTCGGACGAATTGGCTTCCTGACTCATCGAGTTGAGCGCGTCGAACACCGACCACGGCGAATTGATGATCAGCGAGTTGACCATGGAGTCGCCGCTCAACGCGAACAGCGCCGGATTGGCCGGCCGGTGCGCGGTGGTCGAGCGGATCTGGATAAACACCAGCACCACCAGCACCGGCCACACCAGCAGCAGCTTGAGCGGGCGCCAGACGACCGTGTTGGACGAGGCGCCCTTGAGCAAGCGATAGATGCCCACGCCCAGCAAAATAGTGAAGGCGACGCCTAGCACCAGCGCGATGCGGAAGCCGTTCCACAAGGTGGCCATGACCTCCTTCGGATACGACAGGTACTCAATGAACAACCGGTTCGGCCGCACGTCGAACTGCATGATGAACTGCGGCGTGGACACTTCCATGAAGACGATGAAGATCAGCGCGAACGTGGCCCAGCCGACCGTCAACAGCCGCCACAGCCCCTGCGTGCGCCGGTGCGCGAGCAACGGCGCCAGCGCCAGCGGGATGGCGATGAAGTAGCCGAGCAAAATCAGGTCGGCGCGCACGCCCTGCACGAACACCTGCAACGGAATGCCGGTGGCCGCCACCCGCCCCCACTGCCAGGCGACCAGGCCGGCGCGCGACAGCGAAAAGATGACCAGCCCGAGCAGCAGCAATTGCAGCAGGCTGGAGAACGGGCCGGCCCAGCCGGTGAGTTTTTCGAGCCTGGCCGCGCAGCGGTTCAACAGGCCATTGGAACGTTGTGTCATGAAGTCTCTGCCGCGCGGATTAATCGGTGCCCGGGGCGGTCATCGGATGCGATGCCATGTACTGCGGCGCGCCGGCGCCGGCGCTGAGCAGCCAGCCGGTCATCAGCAGGAACACCATCAGCATCACGAACAAGGTCGACACGCGGCGGCTATCGGCCGGCTCCTGGAACACCGCCGGACGGCCATACCCCACGCCCATGAAGTAGGCGGCGAAGACCGTGGTCAGATAATGCACGGCGCCGAACATCTCGCCCAGCTCGCCCTTGCGCGGGTGGTCGACCACCAGGTGCGACACGGCCACCAGCGCGACGTAGATCACCGACGCCGACAGCGGCGGCAGGTACAGGCCATAGCTTTCGACGAAGCGCTGCACGCCCGGACGCTTGCGCGCCATCAGCGGCAGGATGATGTTGTGCGTCAGGCCGACGATGGCGATCACCTTCAGCAGGATCGTCTTGTGCAGGCTGGCGTTGCCGAGGGCGAGGTTGTGCAGATTGGTCTCGGACTGGCGGTTATGGGTCAGGAAGTATTCGGGCGAGGCGATGTGCAGGATGCGCTGGAACCAGCTGATTTCCTCCAGCGCGGCCAGCGCCACCAGCGCCGACAGGCCGACAAAGGCCAGCAGTTGCAGGTTGACCTTGGGCGTGCGCTGCCATTGCTCGACGGCCAGGAAGGCCAGCAGGCCGGAGGTGGCGGCGAAGCACAGGAACTGCATCCATTCGACGATGCCGTCCTCCACCAACAAGCGCCACAGCTGCGCCTGGTCACCCTTCCACAGGATCGCCAGCGCCATCACGAAGACGTTGATAATGACCCCGACCGCGATCACCGGATGAACGTACCACTTGTTCTTGACCATGCATTGCTCCATTACTGATTAAATTTGTTCGTTGCCGGCCGCGTGCGCGAGCACCGGTTCCGGCATGGCCGATTCGTCGGACTCCGGCTCCGGCGCCAGCTGTTCGGCGCGGCGCGCGGCGCACTGGCGGCGGAAG
>DATMSN010000561.1:0-1851 GCA_035565375.1 Duganella sp.
AGCGCTGGCTGTTGCCGACGACGACGTCGGCGCCCCATTCGCCCGGCGGCGTGAGCATGGTCAGCGCCAGCAGGTCGGCGGCGACGACCACCATCGCGCCCTTGGCCTTGACCGCCTCGACGCCGGCCTTGTAGTCGCGCACCACGCCGTTGACGCCGGGGTACTGCAGCAGCACGCCGAAGGCTTCGCCGATGCCCGCCAGTTCGGCCGGGTGGAAGCCCTTGACTTCGATGCCCAGCGGCTTGGCGCGGGTCTCGACCACTTCGCGCGTTTGCGGCAGCACGTCGTCGGCGACGTAGAACACGTTCGACTTCGACTTGCCCACGCGCTGGATCAGGGTCATGGCCTCGGCGGCGGCGGTGCCCTCGTCGAGCATCGAGGCGTTGGCGATGCCCATGCCGGTCAGGTCGGTGATGGTCTGCTGGAAGTTCAGGATCGCTTCCAGGCGGCCCTGGGAGATCTCCGGCTGGTACGGCGTGTACGCGGTGTACCAGGCCGGGTTTTCGAAGATGTTACGCAGCACCACGCCCGGCGTCAGCGTGTTGTAGTAGCCCTGGCCGATCATCGACTTCAGCACCTTGTTCTTGCCCGCGATTTTTTTCAGCTTGTTCAGCGCTTCCTGTTCCGGCATCGGCTTGGTGTACGCGCCCAGCGGCAGCGTGGCCTTGTTGCGGATGTTGGCGGGGACGATGGTGTCGATCAGGGCGGCGCGCGAGGCGTAGCCGAGGACCGCCAGCATGGCTTCCTGTTCTGCGGCGTCAGGGCCGATATGGCGTGCGATGAAGGCGTCGCGGGCTTCGAGTTGGGTCAGGCTGGTGCGGGTCATGATTTGTCAGGGCCAAAAAAGAGGGTGGGGCGGCGGTGCTTTTCAACCCCAGGCCAAACCTGGGGTCGGACGTGGACGACGAGTCCCTCGGGGTCCGACCCCGCCTGGCCGTGCGGGTTGAAAGAAGGCCGGCATGACGCCGGCTCTCGGAACGGAATTACGCTTCGGTGGTCTTGCCGTAGGCGGCGGCGTCGAGCAGGCCGTCGATGGCGGCGGCGTCGGTTGGCTTGATCTTGAACAGCCAGGCCGCGTAGGCGTCGGTGTTGATCGATTCCGGCGCGCTGGCCACGTCTTCGTTGACGGCGATGACTTCGCCCGACACCGGCGCGTAGATGTCGCTGGCCGCCTTGACCGATTCCACCACGGCGGCGTCGTCGCCGGCGGTGTAGCTCTTGCCGACCTTCGGCAGTTCGACGAAGACGATGTCGCCCAGCGCGTCCTGCGCGTACTCGGTGATGCCGACGGTGACGGTGCCGTCAGACTCGGCGCGTACCCATTCGTGGGATTCGGTGTACTTCAGGTCTGCGGGAATATTCATGTAAGGCTCCAGGGGTAAGGTCAGGGGGCGAAAACTAATTAGAAAACCAATTAAGCAGCGAGGATTTTACCGTTGCGGACGAAAGGCAGCTTGACCACCGAGGCGGCCAGCTTCTTGTCGCGGATTTCGACGTGCACGGTGTCGCCGACGGCCACGCCGTTGGGTACGCGCGCCAGCGCGATCGCCTGCTGCATGGTCGGGCTGAAGGTGCCGCTGGTGATCTCGCCGACGGCGTCGTTGCCGGCCACGATCACCTTTTGGTGGGCGCGCAGCACGCCGCCTTTTTCGCGCAGGATCAAGCCGACGAATTGGGCGTTCTGGCCCATCGCCAGCAGCGCGGCCTTGCCGATGAAATCGCGCTCGGACACCAGGTCGATGGTCCAGGCCAGGCCGGCGTCGAGCGGGTTGACGGTTTCGTCCATGTCCTGGCCGTACAGGTTCATGCCGGCCTCCAGGCGCAGCGTGTCGCGCGCGCCCAGGCCGGCCG
>DATMSN010000562.1:0-5858 GCA_035565375.1 Duganella sp.
CCGATCTGTGAACGCCAGCGCCACCGCCGCCATCAGCTGCGCCGGCAGCATGAAGCGCAACTGCCGGAACGCGGCCGCGTCGCCGCGCTGCCACAGCCGCCACGCCACATACGTCACCGGCCCCCACAGCACGCCGATGAAGGCCAGCACCGCCACGGCGATCAGCAGCAGCCTCATACCGGACGCTGCCCGCGCACCTTGGTCAGCAACTTGGTCGTCGAGCGGTCATGCTCGAAGTCGATGGCGACCGCCCGTCCCCCGTACGCCAGCACCGCCTGGCCCTCGGGAATCGCGTCCATCCGGTAATCGCCGCCCTTGGCGTAGATTTCCGGCCGCGCCTGCTTTACCACCTCCAGCGCCGTGTCCTCGTCGAAATCGACCACCAGGCTGACCGACTCCAGCGCCGCCAGCACCGCCATGCGGTCGGCGCAGTTGTTGAGCGGCCGGTCGTCGCCCTTGCCCAGCCGTTTGACCGAGGCGTCCGTGTTGGCCGCCACCACCAGCGACGCCCCCAGCGCGCGCGCCTGCGCCAGGTACGTGACGTGGCCGCGGTGCAGGATGTCGAACACGCCGTTGGTCAGCACCACCGGCTTGGGCAGCGCGGCCACGCGCGCGGCCAGGTGTTCACGGGTGCAAATCTTGTCTTCAAATTGAGGCATGTGGGTCTTTTCGATGTGGTTCATGTGGGTTCGTCGTCCGGCGTTTCCGCTTCGATCTGCATGCTCAGCGTGTCGGCGCCGGCGCGGGCGCCGTCGCCCGGCTCCTTGCGCTCGCCGCGCAGCTTGATCTGCAGCCGCAGGCCGTTGGCCGAATCGGCGTTGCGGATCGCTTCTTCATAGCCGATGTAGCCCTTATTATAAAGTTCGTACAGCGCCTGGTCGAAAGTGCACATGCCCAGCTCGCGCGACTTGTGCATGATTTCCTTGATCGACTGGAAATTGCCCTTGAAGATCATCTCGGCGATCGTCGGCGTGTTCAGCAAAATCTCGATGGCCGCCTTGCGCCCCTGCCCGTCCTCGGTGCGCACCAGCCGCTGCGAGACGATCGCCCGCAGGTTCGACGACAAATCCATCAGCAGCTGGTTGCGCCGCTCCTCCGGGAAGAAGTTGATGATGCGGTCCATGGTCTGGTTGGAGTTGTTCGCGTGCAGGGTGCCCAGGCACAGGTGGCCGGTCTCGGCGAACGCGATCGCGTGCTCCATGGTCTCGGTGTCGCGGATCTCGCCGATCAGGATCACGTCCGGCGCCTGGCGCAGCGTGTTCTTCAGCGCGTTGTGCCACGACAGCGTGTCGACGCCGACCTCGCGGTGGGTGACCAGGCAGCTCTTGTTCTTGTGCACGTACTCGACCGGGTCCTCGACCGTGATGATGTGGCCGGCCGAATTGGCGTTGCGGTAATCGATCATCGCCGCCAAGGTGGTCGACTTGCCGGAACCGGTGCCACCGACCACCAGCACCAGCCCGCGCTTGGTCATGATGACGTCCTTGAGCACCTCAGGCAGGTCGAGTTTTTCAAACGTCGGAATCTCGGAAGCGATGGTGCGGATCACCATAGCCACGTTCTGCTGCTGCACGAAGACGTTGACGCGGAAGCGGCACACCTCCGGCAGCGAGATGGCGAAGTTGCATTCGAGCTCGGCCTCGAACTCGCGCTTTTGCTTCTCGTTCATGATCGACAACGCCAGCGCGCGCGTGACGGCGCCGGTCAGCTTCTGCTGGCTCAGCGGCTTCATCGCGCCCTGCGACTTGATACTCGGCGGGAAATCGGCGGAAATGAACAAATCCGATCCGCCCGTGTGGTGCATCACTTTCAAGAGCTTATGCAGGTAGGCTTGCGCCTCTTCCGGACCAAATGTGGTGGACATACACGCCTTCTTTCTCAGGTTTTGCGCCGCCAAGGTGCATTATATCGACACCATTCCGCTACAATGGCCTTTGTAGGCCCACAATTATTGCATCTGTACATTGCCTGTGTTCAAATAGATTCATGACCCTGACCGAACTGAAATACATAGTAGCCGTTGCGCGAGCGAAACACTTCGGGCACGCCGCCGAAGCTTGCTACGTCGCGCAGCCGACGCTGTCGGTCGCCATCAAGAAACTCGAGGACGAGCTCGGCGTGGTGCTGTTCGAGCGGGGCGGCGCCGAGATCTCGGTCACGCCGCTGGGCGCGCAGATCGTCGCCCAGGCCGAGCGCGTGCTGGAACAGACCGCCGCGATCAAGGAACTGGCCAAGCAGAACAAGGACCCGCTGGCCGGCGCGCTGCGCCTGGGCGTGATCTACACCATCGGCCCGTACCTGCTGCCGCCGCTGGTCAAGGGCATGATCGCCAAGGTGCCGCAGATGCCGCTGATCCTGCAGGAGAACTTCACCGTGCGCCTGCTCGAGATGTTGCGCCAGGGCGAGCTGGACGCGGCCATCATGGCGCTGCCGCTGCCCGACCACGGCATGGCGATGCAGGCCTTGTACGACGAACCGTTCGTGGTCGCCATGCCGGCCCAGCACCCGTGGACCAAACGCAAGACCATCCCCGCCGACGACCTCAAAACCGAGAATATGCTGTTGCTCGGTAACGGACACTGCTTCCGCGACCAGGTACTGGAAGTATGTCCCGAGATGGCGCGCTTCTCGGCGCCGGGCAACGGCATGCAACGCACCTTCGAGGGCTCGTCGCTCGAAACCATCCGTCACATGGTGGCCAGCGGCATCGGCCTGACCGTGCTGCCGCGCGCCTCGGTGCCGGACATGAACACCACCGAGGGCATGCTCCAGTTCCGCAACTTCGACGCGCCGCAACCTTCCCGCCGCGTGGTCATCGTCTGGCGCAAGAGCTTCACCCGCAAGGCCGCCATCGACGCCGTCTGCGAGGTCGTCGCCTCCTGCAACCTGCCCGGCACCACCACCGTCCGCGCCGACGAATAAAGCGGCCGCCGCCGGCCATCCCGGCCGGCGTGGAAAAGATTTGCGATAATGCCCGTCTTTCCCCTCACACGACGCGATCGATGAACAAGCTGCAGCTCTATTTCCGCCTGGTCAGGCTGGACAAACCCATCGGCAGCCTGTTGCTGCTGTGGCCGACTTTATGCGCGCTGTGGCTGGCCGCCAACGGCAGGCCGGACTGGAAACTGGTCCTGATCTTCTCGCTCGGCACCCTGCTGATGCGCTCGGCCGGCTGCGCGATCAACGACTACGCCGACCAGGACATCGACAAACACGTCAAGCGCACCGCCCAGCGCCCCATCACCAGCGGCCGCATCAGCGGCAAGGAAGCGCTGGCCATCGCCGGCCTGCTGGCGGTGGTCTCGTTCTGCCTGATCCTGCCGCTCAACACGCTGACCAAGCAGCTGTCGGTGGCGGCCGTCGTCATCGCCGGCACCTACCCGTACTTCAAGCGGTTCTTCGCCATTCCGCAGGCGTATCTGGGCATCGCCTTCGGCTTCGGCATCCCGATGGCGTTCGCGGCGGTCCAGGACACGGTGCCGCCGGTGGCCTGGGTGCTACTGCTAGGGAACGTCTTCTGGGCGATCGCCTACGACACCGAATACGCGATGGTCGACCGCGACGACGATGTAAAGATCGGCATCAAGACCTCGGCCATCACGTTCGGCCGCTACGACGTCGCCGCCGTCATGCTGTGCTACGGCGTGCACCTGGCGCTGCTGCTGGCGTGCGGCCTGCGGCTGGGACTGGGCGCGTGGTTCGTCGCCGGCGTGGCGGTGGCGGCCGGCATCGCGGCGTACCACTACACGCTGATACGCGCACGCGAGCGCGACGCGTGTTTTTACGCTTTCCGCCATAATAACTGGCTCGGTGCGGCGGCGTTCGCCGGTATCGCGGTCGACTACGCGCTGCGCTGACACGATTGAGCCAGCGCAAAGGCGCCCGGTACCCGGCGCCTACACTGGCTATCCCCTTTCACCACGCGACAGACAGGAGGACATCACCATGGATCAAACTCATCAGAGCGGCAACGGCATCTCCGACGGCCAGGCCGCCAGCGGCGCGGCGCGCGACAAGCTGATGGACGGCTTGAAGACCGCCATCGGCGAAGCGGAACACTACCTCAGCGACGCGGGCGCGCAAGTCGGCGGCACGGTCTCCGAAGTCCGCGCCCGCTTCGAGGACACGCTGCGCACCGCCAAGAGCGACCTGCGCAAGCTCGAGGACAGCGTCATCGCCCGCAGCCACGAAGCGGCGCAAAGCGCCGACGCCTACGTGCGCGACAACCCGTGGAAAGCGGTCTGCGTGGGAGGGGCCGTCGGCGTCCTCATCGGCATATTGGCCTCGCGCAGGTAATCCGCGACGGCGGCATCCTTCTTTTCCCGCGTTCCGGCGCGCCGCGCAGGCGTGCCGGACTACCAAGTCCCACCATCCCCTCCCAACAACGGTAACAGCCCCCGGACGCCCGCCATCGCGGGCGCTTCGCCTGCCGCGCCGTCGATTCGCTTGCGCGCACGGCCCGGTCGCGGCCATGCCCTATTGTTGACACGCGCAAGCTAAGTCCGGCACATCAATGCCGAAAACCACCCCGACAGGAAGCACGCACCCTGCAGATGCATGACGCGGAGCATGCCTTCCGTCGGCATCGGTGCGTCTTCCCGAATGGCCCTTCCATCCCCAACCATTTGAGGCATTTATGAGTTCAACCATCGTCAACCCATCGCCACCTCGACGCATCCCCCGCGGCATCCACCCCGGCAGCGCCCGCTGACCACCACTTCTAAAGAGAGGAAATACCATGAGTTTCTGGCACAAACTGAAGCATGCGTTCCACAACGTCGGCCATGCGATCGAACACGTCGCCAAGGATATCGCGCACGGCGTCGAGCATGTCGCCAAGGATATCGGCAACGCCGCGCACGAGGCGGCCAACGCGGTCAACGACATCGCCCACGGCAGGCTGCGCGCGGCGTTCAATGACCTCGCCAACGTCGGCACCAGCCTGACCAAGGGCCTGACCGACCTGGAGAAGGCCGCCGTCGACGCGGCGGCCGACGCCACGGTCGACCTGCACCTGTCCAAGGCGATGGACAAGATGGCGGCCAACGCCAAGCAGATGGCCGCCAAAATGGCCGACAACACGGTCAACGCGGTCGACAAAATCGGCCACAGCCTGGCCAACAACACCGCCACGCTGGCCAGCGACGCCGGCCACCTGGCCAAGGACGTGTTCACCGGGCACTTCGACGCCGCCAAGCACGACCTGTCCAAAGGCGCCAGCGATTGGGGTCACGCGGTCGGCGACCTGGGCAAGGATGCCGCCACGCTGGCCAAGACCGCCGTGGCCAATGCCGGCGAGGTCGGCAAATGCGCGACCGATTCCGCCGCCGCCGCGCTCGAGGGCATGCATATCTCCAAATCGGTGGACCGGTTCGCGGAGAAGGCCAGCCACGCGATCGACAAAGGCATCGATACCACGGTCAAGATCACCGACCAGGTGGCCGACGGCGTCGCCAAGGACCTGGCCGGCACGGTGGACGGCGCCGTCGCCATGACCAAGGACATCGTCAGTGGCCACGCCGGCAAGGCGCTGCAGGACGGCTTGAACACCGCCGTGAGCGCCGTCTCGCTGGCGTGCGACCTGACGCCGGAAGGCCTGGCCGCCAACGCCGCCATCGCCACCATGCAGACCGCCCACATCGGCAACGCCATGGTGCAGGACGTGGTGGGCGGCTTGATCGGCGGCCCCAAGGGCTTGTTGAAACGCGCGGCGGAAACCGGCGCCGGCATCGGCGTCAACGAGGCGCTGCAGAAGATCGGCAACGGCCACACCGACGAAGCCCTGATGCTGGGCGGCGCGGCGCTGGGCATGATGGGTTCGCGTCGCGGCGGCCACAACAAGACGCCGCACACCACGG
>DATMSN010000563.1:0-2594 GCA_035565375.1 Duganella sp.
GCCACGTAGGCGCCGCAGGCGGGGTAGGCCGTCAAGCCGTCGAAACGATCCACCAGGCGCAGCACGTCGGCCATCACGATGTCGGCGATGGAGAAGGACCCGGCCAGCCATTCGCGTCCCGCCAGCACCGGCTCGAGGTGCTTGAGCCGCAGGTTGAGGAACCCGTCCAAAAACTCCCAGCCCGGCGTGTCGCTGGTGTTGCCCGAGAACTTGAGCAGGCCCCACGGCAGGCTCGCCATCTCGACCGAATTGAGGGCGGCGAACAGCCACTCCAGCGTCTGGGCGCGGCCGCCCGGATCGGCGGGCAGCAGCGCGTCGCTGCGCTCGCCCAGGTGCAGCAGGATGGCGCCGCTCTCGAAGATCGACAGGTCGCCGTCGGTGAGCCAGGGCACTTGGCCGAAGGGCTGGTGCGAGAAATGTTCGGTATTGCGGTCGCGGAACGGCACGCTTTGCACGCGATAAGGCAGCCCGGCTTCCTCCAGCGCCCAGCGCACGCGCAGGTCCCGCACATAGCCCCTCGGCATTTCGGGAACCCAGTCGAAGGTGACGAGGGTGAGCGGCTTGGGCGTGACCAGCTCTTCCAGCAGTTCGAATGCCAGCGTCCAGCCTTGGACGTGGGCGTCACCGGCCTCGCGGTCTGGCATGCGCTCATGCGTGAGTACGATCTCGGTGCCGGCGTTGGCGACGTTGAATTCCACCGTCACCAGCGTTTCGGTGTGATGCGTGGCGTCGGAGATCCAGGTGAAGACGAGCTTCTGGTTGCGCTCGATCTGGCGATACACGCCGTGGTGGCGCAAAGGCTTGCCGGGGTAGTGCATCAGCACTTCAAAGGCGCCGCCCACGCGCGCATCGACGCTCGCGGTGCTGCGCGCGGTGGTGCCCGGGTGCATCCACTGTGCAAGGCTTTCCGGGTCCAGCCAGGCGTCGAACAGTTCGTCGACTGTCGCCGCGATGGTGCGTTTGACCACGATGGTGCCGGTGTTGCTGCCGTTTTCTGGCTGAGTCATTGTTTGCTCCCGGGTTTGTCGGTGCTGCGTTTCTTGTGTACGAAGTCTTCCAGCGCCGCCAAGCGGTCATCCCAGAAGCGGCGGTAGAACTCCATCCATTCGACGGCTTGCGCCATCGGTGCGGCGTTGAGCGACAGCATGTGTTCGCGTCCCCGGACGGTGCGCGTGACCAGTCCCGCGCGTTCCAGGATGCGGATGTGCTTGGAGGTGGAGTTGAGCGAGATCGGAAACGCGCTCGCCAGCTCCGTCACCCGCGCGTCGGATTCCGCCAGCCGCGCCAGGATCGCGCGCCGCGTGCCGTCGGACACCGCCGCGAACAGCTCGTCGAGCTGCGTGTTTTTATATTCATCCATATGGGTGAATATAGGCTCGCGAGAAGTCGGAGTCAAGCACTTTTGAAGTGACTATTTGAGAGGATGAACTGCCAGGCGGAGCCCCATGGCATTCAATATTGCCCGCAAAGTCTTGAGTGAAGGATTGCCCTGTTTTGACAAGGTGCGATACATAGTGTTGGGATTCGAGTCGGCACGTCGCGCCACTTCTTGTATCCCGCCAAATGCCTTGCTGAGAGTTCTGAGCGCAAGCATCAAATCCACCTCATCGCCGCTTTCAAGTATGTCATTGAGGTATTCCGCCGCGAGTGCGGGATCGTCGCGGAACATGACAATGGTTGCTTCCTCATGGGGCCGGTGTGTCTTTTCCATTTCGTATTTTCCAGTCGCGCAGCATTTTAATCGCAGAGGCGATGTCATGATCTTGCGATTGCTTGTTTCCGCCGCAGGTGAGCAGGATGATCGTTCGATCAACGAAGGCGTAATAGATTCGGTAGCCGGCACCGACATCAACACGAAGTTCCTGTATCCCGTCACGAACGGATTTGTGATCCCCAGCCAAACCCATCTCCAAACGAGCAACGCGTCGAATGACCGCAATTTTTGCCTTACGATCACGCAGCGAATCTAACCACTCCTGATAGTGGTCTTTGCCATGCACATCAAGATAATGGAATATGCGGTACATATTAGCCTATAGGCGAATTTTCGCAAGCGGCCGGAGATGGGAAATTTGATGCCAAGCTGGGATGCCTCAGCATCGCATCAAGTCCAGGCGGGGCGATTGATCGGCGTCTGAGCGCCTTCGGGTTCTATGTGGCCGTGCAAATCCGCAATTTGGCTTTGTCGGAAGGTTGTGACGGAATCAGGCGCCTTCGCGCACCACCACCCGCACCACCGATTCCAGATAATCCTCGAACCCCATGTCCAGATACAGCTGGTGCGCCGGGTTGGCGCGCATGACGTGCAGGAACGAGGTGTCGCCGCGCGCCATGTGGCGCCGGATCAGCTTGCCGATCAGTTGCTTCGCCAGCCCGCGCCCCTGGTAGTCCGGATGCGTGCACACGCCGCTGATCTCGCACAGCCCCGGCGCGCGCAGGCGCTCGCCCGCCATCGCCATCAGCCGCTCGCCGTCGAAGTAGCCGAAGTAGTCGCCCAGCTCGATGGTGCGGATGCCGAACGGCCCCGGCTTGCACAAGGTGGCCAGTTCCAGCGCCTGCTCCGCGTGGCGCCCCTGCAGCGGCAGCGCCGCCGG
>DATMSN010000564.1:0-2002 GCA_035565375.1 Duganella sp.
CTTGTCGTTGCCGGCGGCCGATTCCAGCCGCAGCTCCAGCGGCAAGGTCAAACGCACGGTGTCGCCCGCGCGCCAGCGGCGCCGCACCAGCAGGTAGCCCCTGTCCCGGCTGGCCGCGTGCGGCTTGCCGTTGACCAGCAAGGTATGGCCGGAGGCCCACGCCGGCATGCGCAAGGCCAGCGTGTAATAGCGCTGGCCGGCCAGCCGCTTGACCTTGATGTCGATGTCGCCCTCGAACGGATAGCGCGTCGTCATTTCCAGCGTGGCCGCCGCCTGCCGCCACTTCACCAGCGACGGGATGTACAGGTTGACGAACAGCGTGTCGCCGTTCTCCCAATAGATCGAGTCGCCGTGCTTGGCGTGGCTCTCCATGCCGGACAACACGCAGCACCAGAAATCGTTCTCCTCGCTGGAATACTCGCGCGCGGTGCCCGACATCAGCGGCGTCATATAGGTGAACATGCCGGTGCGCGGATTCTGGTGCGCCATGATGTGGTTCAGGTGCGTGCGCTCGTAGTAGTCGAAATAGGCGGCGTCCGGCGACCAGCTGTAAAGATGGCGCGTCACCTTCAGCATGTTGTAGCTGGCGCAGGCCTCGCAGGTCTGCTCGGTGATATGGGTGGCGATGGTGTCGGGCCCGGAAAAATATTCGCGGTCGCCGTTGCCGCCGATGACGTAGCTATAGTGATCCGTCACCGTCTTCCAGAAAAACTTGACGCTGTCGGCGTCGCTCTGGCGGCCCTTCAGTTCATACAGGCGCGCCAGGCCGATCAGCTTGGGGATCTGGGTGTTCGAGTGCAGGTTGGCCAGTTCGTCGCGGCCCTCGGCCAGCGGCACCAGCACCTTGCGGTGGTACAGCCGCCGCGCCAGCGCCAGCCAGCGCTCGTCGTTGGTGCGGGCGTACAGTTCGGCGAAGCTCTCGTTGATGCCGCCATGTTCGCAGGCCAGGACCTGCTGCAACTGCTCGTCGTTCAAGGCGTCGACGACCTTGGCGATATAGCCGGCCAGTCCGGTCGCCACCCGCAGCGCCTGGGCGTTGCCGGCGTGGGTCTGGGCGTCGAACAGGCCGGCGAACACCTTGTGCCAGTTATACAGCGGCACCCAGCAGCCATTCAGGTCGAAGCCGGCCGAGCGGATCTCGCCGCGCATGATTTCGGGGAAGATCTCCTTGCCGTCGACGACCTTGCCGTCTTTGCGCTTGCGCATGAAGCCACCGACATAGCCGTCGCCCTGCGCCTGCTGCACGCGGGCCAGTTCGGCGACGATGTAGTCGATGCGCGGCTTGAGCGCCGGCAGCCCGCTTTGAGCGTGCATCAGCGACAGCGCGGACAGGTAATGGCCCAGGCCCTCGCCGGCGATGGTGTCCGACTCCCAGCCGCCGTAGATCGGCCCCTTGACCGGCAGGCCGGCGAACAGGTGGTAGTTGTGCAGGAAGCGGTCGGCGCTGAGGCGCAGCAGGTAGGACTGGTTGGCTTGCAGCGCGTCGGCGTAGAAGGACGGCAGCAGGCGCACATCCGACATCGGCACCGCCGTCGCCGACGATGGCGTGGCCGATGCGGTGGCGGCATTGGCCTTGGCGCTCCAGCCGGATATCAGCCCCAGACTGGCGGCGCCTTGCAGGATCAATCGACGGTGGTGTGACGGAGGCGTAGCGCGCATATTTATCCTGAATAGACGATGTTGTCCAATAATATACGCCACCAGGCGCCGCGCGTCTTGCGCGGGGAAATCACAAAAAATGACGAAATCGGCATATCCGCCTGTGTGACGCGCAGGGTGGATTAGGCGGAACGCCGTAATCCGCCATTGCATGCGCCGCCGTGACGCACGCAATGGCGGATTACGCTGCGCTAATCCGCCCTACTTGAAAACGTCCGACGTCAGCCCGTATTTCTGCATTTTATAGTACAGCGTCTGCTTGGGCACCGCCAGCGCCACACTGACCTCGCTGACGCTGCCGCCGGCCTTGCGCAGCTCCTGCTCGATGACCGCGCGCTCGAAG
>DATMSN010000565.1:0-4951 GCA_035565375.1 Duganella sp.
ACGGCGAACTGGAACACGGCGCCGTCTGGCACGAGGCGGGCGGCTGGGCGATGCGCGAGGCGCTCGGCCAGCCCAAGGCCATCGTGCCGGCGGCTAAAAGCATCGGCAACGTCGGCGACCGCTTGATCATCCCGCTCGGCCACGTCCAGGCGGCGTATGTGCGCAGCCATTTCGGCTCGGCCGAGATGACCTTGTGGGACGGCCCCAAGCGCGACGAAATCGTGTTCGGCCTGGCGATGGCCACCGGTGGACGCATCCACGCGCGCCTCGGCGGATTGGCGGCGGAGGACGTCGTAGGCAACGACGGCTTGCGCTGAGCGGTTGCGTCATAATTCACATCAAACCAAAACAATAAATCAGGAGACGGTAATGACTAAAATGATGCGCGCCGCACGGATGCACGAAGTCGGCCAACCAATGGTGATCGAACAAATTCCAGTGCCGGCGCTGCGCGCGACCGACGTGCTGGTCAACGTCAAGGCGTGCGGGATCGTGCCCAACCTTGGCAATGTGCTCAGCAACTGGGGCAACTGGTTCCCGCACCTGCCACTGCCCAAGCTGCCGGCGGTTTTCGGGCTCGATCCGGCCGGCGTGATCGAGGCGGTCGGCGAACAGGTGATCGGCTTCAAGCCGGGTGACCGCGTGTACGTGAACCCGGCGCGTTTCTGCGGCGCCTGCCGCCAGTGCCGCACCGGTGACACCACCGCCTGCGCCCACTACACCTTCAACGGCTATTTCGGGTTCTCGGCCAAGTCGCAGGCCATCTTCGACCAGTATCCGCTCGGCGGCCTGTGCGAGATGATGAACGCGCCGCAGCACAGCCTGGTGCGCCTGCCGGACGCGATGAGCTTCGAGCAGGCCGCGCGCCTCGGTTATCTGGGCACGGCGTACCGTGCGCTGCGCACCGCCGGCGTCGGGCCGGGATCGACGGTGCTGATCAACGGCATCAGCGGCACCTTGGGCATCGGCGGCGCGCTGTTCGCGCTGGCGCTGGGGGCGCGCCGCATTCTCGGCACCGGGCGCAATCGCGAGCTGCTCGAACGCGTCAAGGCGCTGGCGCCGGATCTGATCTCGGTCCACTCGCTCGATGACGGCGGTCTGCGCGCCTGGGCCGAGGATGTGACGCATGGCGAGGGCGTGGACGTGGCGATCGATGCGCTGGGACCGGGCGCGCCGCACTCGACCCTGCTCGACGCGCTGGCCACGTTGCGCCGTGGCGGCAAACTGGTCAACATTGGCGCGGTGGCCGGCGACGTGCCGATCAACCTGCATTACATCATGGACAACGACATCAGCGTGATCGGCTCGGCGTGGTTCACCACCAGGCAGGGGCAGGAGATGGCCGACCTGGTCGGGGCTGGAAAGGTCGACATGTCGATCTTCCAGCATCATGTCTATCCGCTCGATCAGGTCAACGAGGCGATCGGCGGCATCGAGAACCGCAACGGCGGCTTCAGCAACTTCGTCATTCGTCCATAGGAGTCGCGCCATGAAGATCCGACGTGTGGTGACCGGCCATGACGCGCAGGGGAAATCGGTGTTCGTGAGCGACGGCGAGACGCCGCGCGCGCACAGCTTCGAGCACTTCCCCGGGCATGCGGCGGCGCAGGTGTGGAGTCTGGACGGGGCGCCGGTGGTGCCGCATCGTGGTGGCGATCCGACCGGGACTCCCTGTTCGGTGATGCCGCCGCCCGGTGGCAACAGCCTGCTGCTGGTGGATTTTCCGCCGGATGCGGTGATGGCCGGCGCGGCCGATCCGGCCGCCGCCTTTGCCTCGCTGGCCGCCGCGTTGCCGGGGTTGATGGAGACCTTCGAGCCGGCGTCGCCGGGTATGCACACGACCGATACGGTCGATTATGCGATCGTGCTCAGTGGCGAGATGTGGCTGGAATTGGACGATGGCGCGGTCACGCTGGTCAAGGCCGGCGATGTGGTGGTACAGAACGGCACGCGCCACGCTTGGCGCAATCGCAGCGGGCAGGTGGCGCGGGTGGCGTTCATGATGACCGGCGCCAGCCGGAAGGCGGGTTGAGATGGTGCTCGCCGATGACGTTTCGCGCGATCTGGTGTTCCGGGAGGCGCGCAGCCAGAACCGCTGGCTGGCGCGCGAGGTGCCGGATGATCTGCTGCGCGAGCTGTATGGGTTGATGCGCTGGGGGCCGACCAGCATGAACTGCTCGCCTATGCGGGTGCTGTTCCTGCGGTCGGAGGAGGCGAAACAGCGGCTGGTGCCGGCGCTGGCGCCGGCCAATGTCGACAAGGTGGTCGGCGCGCCGGTGGTGGCGGTGATCGCCTACGACACGGCGTTCCAGAAGCGGTTGCCCGAGTTGTTCCCGCATCGTCCCGAGGCGGGGGCGATGTTCGAGCGTGACGCGGCACTGCGCGAGGGGACGGCGTTCAGGAACGGCACCTTGCAGGGGGCGTACCTGATGGTGGCGGCGCGCATGCTCGGATTGGATTGCGGCCCGATGTCGGGGTTTCATCAGGATGCCGTGAACCGGGAGTTTTTCGATGGCGGGACGTTGAAGGTGAATTTCCTTTGCGGGTTGGGGTATGGCGATCCGGCGGGGCTGTTCCCGCGTCATCCGCGCCTGGACTTTGATCGGGTTTGCACCTTGTTGTAGTCACGACGACACCAGTCCCAAGCCCAAGGGCTCGCGGTACCCGCGGGCCTGCTCTTCCAGCCACACCCGGAACACGCCCAGCGCCGCGTGGTCCGCGTTGTGCTCCGGGTAGATCAAATAATAATTCCGGTCGCTCAGGTACTCGTGCCGCGCGACCTGGATCAGCGCGCCGCGCCGCAATTCATCCTCCACCAGCAGGCGCGGTATCAGCGCCACCCCCATGCCCTGCAGCGCCGCCTCGGCCGCCATCGAATACAACTCGTAACGCGGCCCGGCCATATCGCCCTCCACCTGCATCCCGCGCGAGGCGAACCAGTCCCGCCAGCCATACGGCCGCGTGCTTTGCTGCAGCAACGTCAGGCGCTGCCACCCCGACGTGGCGACCGTCGCGCGCGGCGCGATCAGCTCCGGCCTGCACACCGCCACCAGATTCTCCCGCATCAGGAACACGCCCTCGGTCCCCGGCCATACCGCCGTCCCCGCGTGGATCGCGGCGTCGAACCGCGTCTCGTCGAACAAGAACGGGCGCGTGCGCGCGGACAGATTGACCGTGATGTCCGGATGCGCCTGCGCGAACAACGCCAGTCGCGGCATCAGCCACTTGATGGCGAACGTCGGCACCACGCCCAGTTCCAGCACGCCGCCCTGGCCGCCCTTGGCCATCAGGTCGAGCGTATCGCGCTCCACCTCGTCCAGCCGCGCCGTCACCTGGCGGCTGTAGGTGGCGCCCGCGTCGGTCAGCAGCACGCCGCGCCGGCTGCGGCGGAACAGCTTCACACCCAGGAATTCCTCCAGCGCCGCGATCTGCCGGCACACCGCGCTTTGCGTCAGCGCCAGTTCGTCTGCCGCCTTGGTGAAACTCTGATGCCGCGCCGCCGATTCGAACGCGGACAGCGCGGCGGTGGAGGGGATTTTTCTGCGCATGGCGTATTCTCGAAATGATTAACAAGTGCGATTTACGCACAGATCAGTGCGAACTTATCGTTTGTCGATGGCTGGTGGCGATTGTACATTAGGCACATCTTCAATCACAGAGTGAGTTCGGAATGAGCCAAACGCATAAAAAAGCCGCTTTCCAATGGGATGACCCACTGCTGCTCGACCAGCAGCTGACCGAGGAGGAGCGCATGGTGCGCGAGTCGGCCCGCGCCTATTGCCAGGAGCGGCTGGAGCCGCGCGTGCTGGAGGCATTCCGCAACGAGCACACCGACCTTGCGATTTTCCGCGAGATGGGCGAGCTGGGGCTGCTCGGCATCACGATCCCGGAACAATACGGCGGCAGCGGCCTGAGCTCCGTGTGCTACGGCCTGGTGGCGCGCGAAGTGGAACGCGTCGATTCCGGCTACCGTTCGATGATGAGCGTGCAGTCGTCGCTGGTGATGGTGCCGATCCATGAATTCGGCAACGAGGCCACGCGCCAGAAGTATCTGCCGAAGCTGGCCAGCGGCGAGTGGATCGGCTGCTTCGGCCTGACCGAGCCGAATCACGGTTCCGACCCCGGCTCGATGCTGAGCCGCGCGCGCAAGGTCGACGGCGGCTACATTCTGAGCGGGGCCAAGATGTGGATCACCAATTCGCCGGTGGCCGACGTCTTCGTCGTCTGGGCCAAGGACGACCAGAAGCAGATACGCGGCTTCGTGCTGGAAAAGGGTTGGCACGGCCTGACGGCTCCGGCCATTCACGGTAAGGTGGGCCTGCGCGCCTCGATCACCGGCGAGATCGTCATGGACGAGGTGTTCTGCCCCGAGGAAAACGCCTTCCCCGATGTGCGCGGCCTGAAAGGCCCGTTCACCTGCCTGAACAGCGCGCGCTACGGCATCGCCTGGGGCGCGCTGGGCGCGGCCGAGGATTGCTGGCACCGCGCGCGCCAGTATGTATTGGACCGCAAGCAGTTCGGCAAGCCGTTGGCGGCCAATCAGCTGATCCAGAAGAAACTGGCCGACATGCAGACCGAGATCACCCTGGGCCTGCAGGGCTGCCTGCGCCTGGGCCGCATGAAGGACGAAGGCACGGCGGCGGTGGAGATCACCTCCATCATGAAGCGCAATTCGTGCGGCAAGGCGCTCGACATCGCCCGCATGGCGCGCGACATGTTGGGCGGGAACGGCATCAGTGATGAATTCGGCGTGGCGCGCCACCTGGTCAACCTGGAGGTGGTCAACACCTACGAGGGCACCCATGACGTGCACGCGCTGATCCTCGGCCGCGCCATCACCGGTATCGCGGCGTTCTGATGACGGCCGCCCAGCTTCTTCCGGCCGGCGCGCTGGCCGGCGTACGCGTGCTGGATCTGTCGCGGGTGCTGGCCGGGCCTTGGGCCGGCCAAC
>DATMSN010000566.1:0-2242 GCA_035565375.1 Duganella sp.
TCAGGTAACGATCACCATGGTTGAAATCGAAATAGACGGCAAAAAAGTCGAAGTCCCTGCTGGTAGCATGGTGATGGACGCCGCCAACAAATTGGGAACCTACATTCCGCACTTCTGCTATCACAAGAAATTGTCGATCGCCGCGAACTGCCGCATGTGCCTCGTCGAAGTGGAGAAGGCCCCCAAGCCTTTGCCAGCATGCGCCACGCCGGTCTCGGCCGGCATGATCGTGCGCTCCGCGTCGGACAAGGCCGTGCAGGCACAGAAGTCCGTGATGGAATTCCTGCTGATTAACCACCCGCTCGACTGCCCGATCTGCGATCAGGGCGGCGAATGCCAGTTGCAGGATCTGGCCGTCGGCTACGGCAAGGGCGAGTCGCGCTACGAGGAAGACAAGCGCGTCGTCGTGCCGAAGGACGCCGGTCCGCTGGTGTCGATGCAAGAGATGGCGCGCTGCATCCAGTGCACCCGCTGCGTGCGTTTCGGCCAGGAAGTGGCCGGCGTCATGGAGCTGGGCATGATCGGCCGTGGCGAACACTCGGAAATCACCGCCTTCGTCGGCCAGACCGTCAACTCGGAAATGTCGGGCAACATGATCGACCTGTGCCCGGTCGGCGCGCTGACGTCCAAGCCTTTCCGCTACAGCGCCCGCACCTGGGAACTGTCGCGCCGCAAATCGGTGTCGATGCACGACGGCCTCGGTTCGAACCTGATCGTTCAGGTCAAGGGCGGCAAGGTCATGCGCGTACTGCCGCTGGAGAACGACGCCGTCAACGAGTGCTGGATCTCCGATAAAGACCGCTTCGCCTACGAAGGCCTGAACGCCGACGACCGCTTGACCCAGCCGATGCTGAAGCAGGGCGGCGAGTGGAAGGAAGTGAGCTGGCAGACCGCGCTGGAATACGTGGCGCACGGCCTGAAGAATATCAAGCACGAACACGGCGCCAACGCGCTCGCTTCGCTGGCGACGCCGCATTCGACCCTGGAAGAACTGCACCTGCTGCAAAAGCTGACCCGCGCCATGGGCTCGGACAGCGTCGACACGCGCCTGCGCCACAGCGATTTCTCGCTGGGCGACGTGACCCCTTGGCTGGGCATGAGCATCACCGAATTCGGCGCGTTGAACCGCGCCTTCGTGATCGGCTCGTTCCTGCGCAAGGATCACCCGCTGCTGGCGACCCGCCTGCGCACCGCCGTGAAGGGCGGCGCCAAGCTGTCGATCCTGCACGCGACCGACGACGACCTGCTGATGAAAGTGGCGAACAAGATGATCGCCGCGCCGTCGGAGTGGCTGTCCGCGCTGTCGCAAGTGGTGGTGGCCGTGGCCAAGGCCAAGGACATCGCCGCGCCGGCGGGCTTCGACGGTATCGAGGCATCCGACGCCGCGACCGCGATCGCCGCGTCGCTGGTCTCCGGTGAGAACAAGGGCGTCTTCCTGGGTAACGCGGCAACGCAGCACCCGCAAGCCGCCGCGCTGCACGCCGCCGCGCAATGGATCGCCGAACAAACCGGCGCCAAGCTGGGCTACCTGACCGAAGCCGCCAACACCGTCGGCGCCTACCTGGTCAACGCCAACGGCGCCAAGGCCCCGGCCTTCACCGAGCCTAAGCAAGCGTACGTGCTGCTGAACGTCGAGCCTGAGCTGGACGCGCACAACCCGCAGGCCGCCGTCGCCGCGCTGAAAAAAGCCGAGATGGTCGTCGTCATGTCCGCCTACAAGCACGGCATGGACTACGCCGACGTTCTGCTGCCGGTATCGCCATTCAGCGAAACCTCGGGCACCTTCGTCAACTGCGAAGGCCGTCCGCAAAGCTTCAACGGCACCGTCAAGCCGCTGCTGGAAACCCGCCCCGCGTGGAAAGTGCTGCGCGTGCTGGGTAACATCCTCGGCCTGTCCGGCTTCGACTACGACACCTCGGAAGCGATCCGCGACGAAGTCGTCGGCGCTGGCGACGGTTCGGTCAACTTCGCCGCAAAGCTGAACAACATCACCAAGCAATCGCTGGTCGCTGGTTCGACCTCGTCGACCGGCACCGAACGTATCGCCGACGTGCCGATCTACTTCGCCGACGCCGTCGTGCGCCGCGCCGAGTCGCTGCAAAAGATGGCCGATTCGGCCGCGCCGAAAGCGCACCTGTCGAGCGCCCTGGCGCAGCGACTGGGCGTCGCCGCCGGCGACACCGTCAAGGTAACGCAAGGTTCCGGCAGCGCGATCCTGGTCGCCGCCGTCGATGCGGGCCTG
>DATMSN010000567.1:0-4497 GCA_035565375.1 Duganella sp.
CACGGCCAGCCGCAACAGCAGCAGGCCGGCGCCGGCGCCGCCGTG
The DNA here is from genome assembly GCA_035565375.1 of Duganella sp. Lineage (GTDB taxonomy): Bacteria > Pseudomonadota > Gammaproteobacteria > Burkholderiales > Burkholderiaceae_D > Rugamonas. The sequence continues at coordinate 46 of DATMSN010000567.1, forward strand.
CGGAAAACTGCTACTGAATCCACGCATGTCTGTTCGGTCCCCGCGCTGTTTGCCATTGTCGTAGCCAGCTTAAACTCTCTTGCCGCTTTTGCCACGACCCGATCCGGGGGGGTACTCCCTACCTAGATGTGGGTATTTTCAATCCCTCGCGCATGTGGCATCGTGGCGGCCAATAACAGAGCGTCCAGGCCGTCCACTGGCACAATGGCAGGGGCGCCGCCGGCGGTTCCCGGAGTAGAGTTTGGGCTTTAAGGAGTCAGCCATGAAAATATATATCGTGTCGATCGCCACCGGCCTGCTGGTCGGGATCATTTACGGATTTTTGAACGTGCGTTCGCCTGCGCCGCCGGTCATCGCGCTGGTCGGCCTGCTGGGCATACTGCTCGGCGAACAGGTGCCGCCGCTGCTGCGCCAGCTGTGGCAACCGCAGGCCAAACAAGTGTCGTGGATCGACGACCAGGTCAAGCCGCATTGCTTCGGCCAGCTGCCGGGCGCGCAGGACGCCAACGAGACGAAAAGGAAAGCATGATGAGCACCACCACCCACGCCGCACCCGACCTGATTTTGCACCGGGGTTTGTTCACCACGCTGGACCGCGCCAATCCGCACGCGGAGGCGGTGGCCATCAAGGATGGCCGCTTCACCCACGTCGGCCGCGCCAACGAGATCATGGCGCTGGCCGGTCCGGCCACCCGGGTCGTCGACCTGCGCGGCAAGCGCGTGTTGCCGGGCCTGATCGACAACCATTGCCACATCATTCGCGGCGGCCTCAATTTCAACCTCGAGCTGCGCTGGGACGGCGTGCGCAGCCTGGCCGACGCCATGGAAATGCTCAAGGCGCAGGTGGCCATCACGCCGGCGCCGCAGTGGGTGCGCGTGGTGGGCGGCTTCACCGAACATCAATTCGCCGAGAAGCGCCTGCCGACCATCGCTGAACTGAACGCGGTGGCGCCGGACACGCCGGTGTTCATCCTGCACCTGTACGACCGCGCCTTGTTGAACGGCGCCGCGCTGCGCGCCGTCGGCTACGACAAGGACACGCCGGCGCCGCACGGCGGCGAGATCCTGCGCGACGCCGCCGGCAATCCGACCGGCCTGCTGCTGGCCAAGCCCAACGCCGCCATCCTGTACCAGACCCTGGCCAAGGGCCCGAAGCTGCCGCTGGAGTACCAGGTCAACTCGACCCGCCACTTCATGCGCGAGCTCAATCGCCTCGGCGTGACGGGCGCCATCGACGCCGGCGGCGGCTTCCAGAACTATCCCGACGATTACCAGGTGATCCAGCAGTTGGCCGACGCCAAACAGCTGACGATACGCCTGGCCTACAACCTGTTCACGCAAAAGCCGAAACAGGAAAAGGAGGACTTTCTCAACTGGACCCAGAGCGTGACCTACCAGCAGGGCGACGACTACTTCCGCCACAACGGCGCGGGCGAGATGCTGACCTTCTCGGCGGCCGACTTCGAGGACTTCCGCCAGCCGCGTCCCGACATGCCGGACAATATGGAGGACGACCTGGAAGGCGTGGTGCGGGTGCTGGCGCAGAACCGCTGGCCATGGCGCATGCACGCCACCTACGACGAGACCATCAGCCGCGCGCTGGACGTGTTCGAGAAGGTCAACCAGGAGATTCCGCTGACGGGCCTGAACTGGTTCTTCGACCACGCCGAAACCATCTCCGACCAGTCGATCGACCGCATCGCCGCGCTGGGCGGCGGCGTCGCCGTGCAGCACCGCATGGCCTATCAGGGCGAATACTTCGTCGAACGCTACGGCCACGGCGCGGCCGAGGCCACGCCGCCGGTCAAGAAGATACTGGAGGCGGGCGTCAAGGTCTCCGCCGGCACCGACGCCACCCGCGTCGCCTCGTACAATCCGTGGGTGTCGCTGGCGTGGATGATCACCGGTAAAACCGTCGGGGGCATGCAGCTCTACCCGCGCGCCAATTGCCTGGACCGCGAAACGGCGCTGCGCATGTGGACCGAGAACACCACCTGGTTCTCGAACGAAGTGGGCAAGAAGGGCCGCATCGAGGTGGGGCAACTGGCCGACCTGATCGTGCCGGACAAGGATTTCTACGCCTGCGCCGAAAGCGAAATCGCCGACATGACGTCGCGCCTGACCATCGTCGGCGGCAAGATCGTCTATGCGGCCGGGGAGTTCGCCGCCTACGACGAGGCGCCGCCGCCGGCCATGCCCGACTGGTCGCCGGTGCGCCGCTTCGGCGGTTACGCCGGCTGGGGTGAACAGATCGGCAACAACCGCGCCGCGCTCAAGGAGCTGGAACAGCGCAAGCGCCAGCAGGCGCAATTGCGCGAGCAGCAGGCCGCCTGCGGCTGCGCGCACCAGTGCAATGTGCACGGCCACCAGCATGCCACCGCGTGGACCAGCAAGCTGCCGATCGCCGACTTGAAAAGCTTCTGGGGCGCGCTGGGCTGCGCCTGCTGGGCGGTGTGACGATGACCATCCCCGCTTTTTTACGCGCCCCGTGGGTGCGCTGGGCCGGTCTGCTGCTGCTGTGCTCAGCGTATCTGCAGGGCGGCATCGACAAGCTGGCCGACTTCGGCGGCGCCGTCGCCGAGATGCGGCACTTCGGCGTGTCGCCGCCGGCGCCGATGGCCGCCATGGTGATCGGCGGCGAAATCGGCGCGTCGCTGATGATACTGGCCGGCTTTTACCGCTGGCTCGGCGCCGGCTACCTGGCCGTGTTCACGCTGATGGCCACCTTCATGGCCAACCGTTTCTGGGACATGGCCGGGCCGGAACGCTTCGCCGCCGCCAACGGCTTCTTCGAACACCTCGGCCTGACCGGCGCCTTCGTGCTGGTGGCCTGGTACGATATTCAGAAAGGTAAGGATGGAACGCGGTGATATCAAACAAGGCGTCACGCTGGGCTTTTTGGCCGGCTACGTCGACACGCTGGGCTTTATCGGCCTGTTCGGATTGTTCACCGCCCACGTGACGGGCAACTTCGTGCTGATCGGCCGCTCGGTGGTGCAGGCGGCGCCGGAGATCTTCCTCAAGCTGCTGGTGTTCCCGGTGTTCATGCTGTTCGTGGCGATCACGCGGCTGCTGATCCTGCGCTGGCAACGCACCGGCGGCAAGCAGCTGCGCAACAGCTTCCTGACCCAGTTGCTGCTGATGGCGGCGACGGTGGCGTGCGCCTGGCTGGCGGCGCCGATCGTCTCGGCCGACGCCCCGCTGAGCATGGCGACCGGGATGCTGTGCGCCGGCGCGATGGCGGTGCAGAACGCCTACGGCAAGCTGCTGTTGGGCAAGTCGGCCGCCACCACCGTCATGACCGGCAACGTCACGCAGCTGGTGATCGACCTGGTGGACTCGGCGCGCGGCGACCCGGACGCCATGGGGCGCTGCAAAAAGCTGATCTGGCCGGTGCTGGCGTTCGCGCTGGGCTGCATGAGCGGCGCGCTGATGTTCGTCGCGGTCGGCTTCAACGGCCTGCTGCTGCCGTGCGTGCTGTTGCTGTGGCTGGCGATCTCGGCGCAGGACTGATCGATCACCTGGCCGGCATATGATCTACCGGCTGATAGGTTGTGCCGTCATAAACGTCGCTTGTCAGCCGGCCGTCCTGCTTCCTGATACGCATGTTAAAGAGGCGTGGTCCGGTCTCTTGCATGCCACCACAGGTTTGCGTGTGACGCTCGCGCACTATGATTTCGAAGTATGACGGTTTTTCGACAACATCGATGACGCCGCATTCGTCTTTGATTGTCGTCAGGCGAAATTTGTGTATGGCCTCGATGGCTAGTTTGATAGCCTCGTCTTTGGTCTTTATCTGCTCGCAGAACGCCGATGCCGAGGCAGCAAGCAACAAGACCGGCAAGTAGTGCAATGATCTCATGGGGCGATCTCCGGTCCAATTCAAGTGATCAGATTGCATCGTTTCAACCAGATGTTGTTGATTTCGCTCAGAAGCTCCGTGGCAATATGGCGGCCTTTCCAACCGGCGCTGGCGCGCCGGCCTCCCGGCGGCGCGCATCCTCCATCCATCCCGACTTCCCCCTCGGTCCTAGGGAAAACCCTACACCGCTATCAGCATTGCCCGATACTCCCCCGGTAAATTCCTTGTTATTATAAAATTGTAATCTATGTTTCTTTGGGTTACGTTTTTTGATACATTAACCAAGGATATCGATGTCGATTCGCAAGTCGCGCCGTCATGCGTAACCTGGCGAAGTGTTTCCGGCGCCGGCTGGCGCTGTGGACGCTGACCATCCGCGATAGCTTTGTGGTGCTGTTGCCGCTCACTTTCCTCGGCGTGACGGCGACTTTGCTTACCAACGTCCCGTTCCCGGCGGTGCACCGCGTGATCGCCGCGATACTGGGGGCCGGATGGCGCGACATCATGGGCGGCGTCGTCAACGCGACCTACGGCGTGTTCGGGCTGGCGCTGGCGGTGGTGGTCAGCATCCGGCTGGCCCGCCGCCAGAT
>DATMSN010000568.1:0-2011 GCA_035565375.1 Duganella sp.
GCACGGTGGGCGCCCTGACGGTGGGCATCGCCAACAACCCCGGCACGCCGCTGGCGGCCGGGGCCGACGTCGGCATCACGCTCGACACGGGCCCGGAAGTGATTTCCGGCAGCACGCGGCTCAAGGCGGGCACGGCGCAGAAGATCGTGCTCAACACCTTGTCGAGCGCGCTGATGGTGCGGCTGCACAAGGTCTACGGCAACCTGATGGTCGACGTGCAGGCCAACAACACCAAACTGGTCGGGCGCGCCATCGCGCTGACCATGCACGCCACCGGCGCCGACGCCGACGCCGCGCGCGGCGTGCTCGAGCAGTGCCATTTCCAGGTCAAGGTGGCCATCGTCGCGCTGCTCAAACAGCTGGGCGTCGAGCAGGCGCAGGCGCTGCTGGACGCCGCGCAGGGCGACGTGCGGGCGGCGCTGGCCATGTGATTACACCAGCGCGCGCATGATTTGGCGGCGTTCGGTTGCGTTCTGTTCGTTGTGTGCGTATGGTAACCGCCGTGAGCATAACAGCAGGGGCCGCCCCGAACGAAAGGATGTATGACGTCTACGCAGCAACGCAACCCCTGGACCTGGGTGCCCAGCATTTCATTTAGCCAGGCGGTGCCCTACGTCGCGGTGATGATGCTGTCGACGGTGATGTATAAAAACCTCGGCGTTTCCAACACCGACCTGGCGTTCTACACGGCGTGGCTGTACCTGCCGTGGGTGATCAAGCCGCTGTGGTCGCCGCTGGTGGAGCTGGTCGGCACCAAGCGGCGCTGGATCGTCTTGCTGCAACTGCTGACCGGCGCGGCGCTGGCGACGGTGGCGCTGACCTTGCACCTGCCGCAATTTTTCGCCATGAGCCTGGCCGTGCTGTGGCTGATGGCGTTCAGCTCGGCCACCCACGATATCGCCTCCGACGGCTATTACATGCTGGGCTTGCCCACGCAGGGCCAGCAGGCCGCGTTCGTCGGCGTGCGCAGCGCGTTCTACAAGCTGGCGATGATCGCCGGCCAGGGCGGCATCGTCTACATGGCCGGCCAGTTGATCAAGTCCAGCGGCGATCCGGCGTGGGCCTGGTCGGTGGTGTTCGGCGTGATGTCGGCGCTGTTTTTGCTGCTGTGCGCGTACCACCAGCTGGTCCTGCCGCGCCCCGATGCCGACCGCCGCCACCGCGGCGGCGCGTTGTGGGCCGATTTCGTCGACACCTTCCGCAGCTTCTTCCGGAAAAAAGGCATAGGCGCGATCCTCGGCTTCCTGCTGCTGTACCGCCTGGGCGAGGCGCAATTGCTGAAGATGGCGGCGCCGTTCCTGCTCGATCCGCGCGACAAGGGCGGCCTGGGCTTGAGCACGTCGGAGTTCGGCCTGGTCTACGGCACCATCGGCGTGTGCGCGCTGGTGCTCGGCGGGCTGGCCGGCGGCGTGGTCATCTCGCGCTTCGGCCTCAAGCGCGCGCTGTGGCCGATGGTGTTCGTCATGCACGTGCCGGACCTGGTGTTCGTCTACCTGGCGACTGCGCTGCCGACCAGCACCGTGCTCATCTCCGCCTGCCTGGCCGTGGAGCAGTTCGGCTACGGCTTCGGCTTCGCCGCCTTCATGCTGTACATGATCCTGGTGGCCGACGGCGAGCATAAAACCGCCCATTACGCGATCTGCACCGGTTTCATGGCGCTAGGCATGATGCTGCCGGGGATGGTCAGCGGCTGGATACAGGCGCACCTCGGCTATCAGAACTTTTTCATTTGGGCATGTATTTCGACCTTGCCGGCGTTTGTCATGACGGCGCTGGTGAATATCCCATCCGGGTTCGGCAAGAAATAGAACCCAAACCCGCCCGCGTTTCCGGTACGCTGGCTCAGCCGTGCGGGTTCCGCATTACAATACGATGCTCAACTGAATCGGGGAATGGTTTTGGTTTTTAATGCGAAGAAGCGGCTGACGTTGACCGCCGGCGTGGCCGGCGTCATGGCGGCGCTGCTGGAAGGTTGTTCAAGCACGCCGACGGTGCCCAATCCGGACGGCGG
>DATMSN010000569.1:0-8716 GCA_035565375.1 Duganella sp.
TCGCGCGGGATGAAGCCGAAGAAGTAGCCCTGGCCCCAGTCGGCCATCACTTGCGGATAGCCGGTGAACGCCTTGTCGCCCAGCACCACGCTGGCCAGCCCGCGGAACAGCGACACGGTGCCGATGGTGACGACGATCGACGGCAGCCGGAAGCGAGTGACCATGATCCCATTGAGCCAGCCGCAGGCCGTGCCGGTGGCCAGCGCGATCGGCAGCAGCAGCTCCGGCGCCACGCCGTTGGTATGCGCCAGCCCGATCGCCACCGACGACAGCGCGAGGATGCCGGACACCGAGATGTCGATCTCGCGGCAAATGATCAGCAACGCCATCGGCAACGCGATCAGCGCCTTCTCGCTGAAGTTGAAGGTGCCGTCGGCCAGGTTGTACAGGTCGAGGAAGTGCGGCAGCATGATGGCGTTGGCGGCGAAGGCCGCCACCAGCAGCAGCGCAAGCAGGCTTTCCCAGCGCCCCAGCAGCGCGCCAAGGCGGAAGCCCGGACGGTCGGCGATGATGTAACGGGAGGAGGAGGCTTTTTCTGGAGCGTCGGCGGTATTGGACATCACGGTACTCGTATTCACGCAGCGCTCCCGGTCGCGTTGGGTTTATTCAGGTGCAGCGGCAGGATTTGCCGGCCGATTGGTCTGCCGCCACGGGCGTTGATCAGCACCGCCGTCAGGATCACGACGCCGGTCAGCGCGCTTTGCCAGAACGGCGATACCTTCACCACCGGCAGCGCGTTGCCGATCACGGCGAGGAACAGGCCGCCCAGCACCGCGCCGGCCACGCTGCCGCTGCCGCCGGCGATACTGATGCCGCCGATGACGCACGCCGCGATGACGGTGAATTCGAAGCCGTAGGCGATTTCGGTGTAGGCGACCGCGTAGCGCGCCACCCACAGGTAGCCGCACAAGCCGGCCATGGCGCCGGACAGGCCGTACGTCCACATCAACCGGCTGGCGATCGGTATGCCGACGTAGCGCGCCGATCCCGGCTCGTTGCCGATGGCGTAGAGGTCGCGGCCGAAGCGGCTGTGCCGCGCCACGTACCACGCCGCCAGCACGGTGATACCGGCGATCCACACCAGGTGCGTGACGCCGAACAGCCGCGCCAGCGGGAAGGCGATGAAGTCGGCCGGCATCTGGTGCGACGACACCCAGGCGCCGCCGGACAGCACGAACACCAGGCCGCGATAGACGCTCATCGTTCCGAGCGTGACGACGATGGGGGCCAGGTCGAGATAACCGATCAGGTAACCGTTGATCAGGCCAAGCAGCAGCCCGATCGCGACGGCAGCCAGCATCACCAGCGGCAGCGGCAAGTCGGGAAAGCGCGACGCCAGCAGCGCCGACATCATGCCCGCCAGCGCCAGGCTGGAGGCGACCGACAGATCGACGCCGCGCGTGACGATGACCAGCATCTGCGTCAGCGCCAGCATGATCAGCAGGGTGCTGTCCGTGAGCAGGTTGGCCAGGCTGGAACCGGTGACGAACACCGGCGCCCGCGTGCCGACCAAAATAATCAGTGCGACGGTGCACAGCGCGAGCTGGACCTCACGCATTTTCAGCAGCGCCTTCATGCGCATTCCTCCACAGGCAGCGCGCAGCCGGAGGCCGCCGCCACGATATTTTCCGGCGTCGCGTCGGCGCGGTCGTAGATATTTTCAATGCGGCCCTGGTGCATGACGACGATGCGGTCGGCCAGCCCCATGACCTCGGGCAGTTCGGAAGAGACCAGGATCACCGACAGGCCTTTGCCCACCAGCTCACCGATAAAGCGGTGCACGGCGGCCTTGGAGCCGATGTCGATGCCTTTGGTCGGCTCGTCGAGAATGATCACCTTGGGATCGGTCGCCAGCCATTTGCCCAGCACGACCTTCTGCTGGTTGCCGCCGGATAGTTCGGAGACATTCTGCGTCAGGTGCGCCGCCTTCAGTTCCAGCTGCTCGGCGTAGTGGCGCGCGATTGCGGTTTCCTGCGCCCGGCGTCCTCGCAGGAAGAAACCCACCTTCGACAGGATGGGCAGCGTGATGTTCTGCATGATGGGCAGCGACAAATGCGCACCCTGGTGTTGGCGGTCCTCCGGCACGTAGGCGATGCCGTGCTTGATGGCGTCGGACGCGCACGTGACGCAAATCTCCTTGCCATCGAGCCTGACCGTTCCGCGCACGGCGGTGCTCAGGCCAAAGATCGCGTGCATGACCTCCGAGCGGCCGGCGCCGACCAGGCCATAGAAGCCGAGGATCTCGCCGCGCCGCAGCGAGAAGCTGACGTCATCGAACTCGGTCGGATGGCACAGGTTCTTCACCTCCAGCAGCACCTCGCCGGGCGTGACGTCGGCCTTGGGATAGGCCTGTTTGACGGTGCGTCCCACCATCAGCGCCACCAGTTCCGGCTCGGTGACGTCGGCGATCGCGCCTTCGGCGATGAACTGGCCGTCGCGCAGCACCGTGTAGCGGTCCGCCACGGCGAAGATCTCGTCGAATTTGTGGGTGATGAAAATGATCGCCGTGCCGGCCGCGCGCAGCTGGCCGATGATGCGATACAACTCGTGGATCTCGCGCTGCGACAGCGACGCAGTCGGCTCGTCCAGGATCACGACGCGCGCATCCTGCGACAGCGCGCGGGCGATTTCGACGAAGTGGCGCTGCGCCACGCTCAAATCCTTGACGCGGGCGCGCACCGGCAGGTTCACTTCGAGCCGGGCGAACAGCTTCTCCGCCTCGGCCTCGATTTTGCTCCAGTCGATGCGGCCGGAGGCGCCCTTGCACGGCTGGCGGCCGACGTAGATATTCTCCGCCACGGTCAGTTCGTCGAACATCACCGTTTCCTGGTGCACTGCCGTCACGCCGGCGCGCATCGCGTCCTGCGCGCTGGCGAACCTGATCGGTTTTCCGGCCAATTCGATCACGCCTTCGTCCGGGCGGTAGATACCGGTCAGGGTTTTGACCAATGTGGATTTGCCGGCGCCGTTTTCTCCGATCAGCGCCATGACTTCACCCGCGCGCACCGACAGCGCCACGTTGTTCAACGCGACGATGCCGGCAAAGCGCTTGCAGATCCCGGTCAATTGCAGGACCGGGGTTGTATTCGTATTCATAGGACTCCAGCTCAGAAGATCTTGGAGAACTTGTCGACGTTCCCTTTGTCGTAGGTGAATGGCGGCGCCATCGCGCCTTCACCGTTGGCGTCCAATGCGATGCTGCCCATGCGGCCGGCCGAGACGCTGCCACCCGGCTTGGCGCTGGGCTGGCCCTTGACGAAGTCGTAGGCCGCGTAAGTGGCGGCGTAACCGAGATCGATCGGATTCCAGATCGCGAACTCGCGCACCGCACCGCTCTTGACGTGGCCCGCCATCTCCGACGGCAGCCCCAGGCCGGTGACGTACACCTTGCCGACCAGGTTTTCGTCGACCACGGCCTTGCTGGCGGCGTTGATGCCGACGGTCGTGGGGGCGATGATCGCCTTCAGGTTGGGATTGCTGCGCAACAGGCCGATCGCCTCGCGGTAGCTCTTGTCCGACTGGTCGTCGCCGTAGACGGTGGCGACCAGCTTCATTTTGCTGAACTCCGGCTTCTCCAGCGTCTTCTTCATCACGCCGATCCAGATATTCTGGTTGGTCGCCTGCGCCGACGCCGACAGGATCGCGATCTCGCCCTTGCCGCCGATGGCGTCGGACGCCATCTGGATCTGCTTCAATCCAATCAGGTCCGCGTTCGAGGGATTGAGCTGCATCAGGCGTCCTTCCGGCGCCAGGCCGCTGTCGAACGAAATCACCTTGATCCCGCGCGCCATGGCCTTTTTGGTGATCGGCACCAGCGCGTTCGGATCGTTGGCCGAGATGACGATGGCGTCGACCTTCTGGCTGATCAGGGAGTTGATGATTTCGATCTGACCCTCGGCGCTCGGCGTGGTCGGGCCGGTGTAGATGATCTCGACGTTTTTCAGCTCCTTGGCCGCGTCCTTGGCGCCGGTGTGGGCGGCGTCGAAGAAACCGTTGCCCAGGCTTTTGACGACCATGGCGATGCGCATGTTCTCATTTTTCTTTTCGCCGCAGCCGGCGATGGCCGTCAGCAGGCCGGCGGCAACGGCCGCCAATACGATCTTCCTGCGCTTCAATGCGATACCTCCGATTGGTACATCGCCGCCGACTGGTAGTCGAACGGTGGGTTGAACTGGCTGGCGTTGTGCTGGGCGGGAATCGCTTCCGGCTCCACTGTCACCACGCGCACGCCGGACTGCTCGAGCAGCTGCACCGCCGAATCGGAGGCGTAGGTGTCGGTGATGACGGTCGATACGCGGTTCAAGCCGCACAGGATCAGGCCCGCTTTCTTGGCGAACTTGGAGCTGTCGACCAGCACGATCAATTCCTCGGCCTGCGAGATCAGGCGCTTCTCGGCCTGGATCAGCAGCGGGTCGGCTTCCATCAGGCCAAGCAGCGACAGGCCGTAGACGCTCATGAACATCTTGGCCGCGTAGTGGTGCTGCGTGATGTCGTTGTCGAAGGGGCTGAGGATGACGTTCTGCTCGCGATAGACCTTGCCGCCGGGGACAATGATCTCGTTCTCGCTCGATACCAGCAGGCGCTCGGCCATCAGGAAGGAGTTGGTGAGGATCTTGAGGTGCTGGTCGACCAGGAATTCGGCCATCATGAAGGTGGTCGTGCCGCCGTTGATGATGATCGTTTCGCCTTCGGTGCACATGCCGGCGGCGTGGCGCGCGATGGCGCGTTTGCGCTCGGCGTAGCACTGGATGTTGTGCTGGAAGGTCTCGCTGGTGAGGGTGAAACTGCGTTTTTTCTGCTCCAGGTTCGCGGCGCCGCCACGGGTGCGGGTGAGCAGACTGCGGGCGGCGAGCCAGCTGATGTCGCGGCGCACGGTGGCGGGGGAGGCGCTGAGCCAGTCGACCAATTGCGGCACGCTGGCCGTATTGTGTTCGGCGAGCAACTTCAGCAAACGTTTACGGCGCTTGTGATTTACCATTCCTGTCTCCTTTTTTTTCGCCACTACTACCGTCGCTGCCGCAGTTTGCTGGGGGACCGATCCGGTGTGTGACTTTATTAATTACCAAGACTAAACATTTCAAAATCGTCCGTCAATCATTAGTCGATCAAATATTTGATTGTTTCGATATCCATTTCGCGTTCCAATCACGTTTCGATCATCGATATGATTATTTCCGACTTGGTCATCATCTTGAGCGCTTGCGCATTGACACCCATGCGCCGCTGATTTCTACTGGTCACAGTTGCCAAAAGCGGTATGGGCAAAGATGAACGCACAATCAAACAACGGAGATCAGTAAATGAAAGTAACCCAGCAGCAAGCCCCGATCACTTCTCTGTGGGACGACAAAGCTGCGGCAGCCATGAGCGAGCCGGAGCTGTTGCTATACCGTTCGAACCTGCTCGGTTCGGACCTGCGCATCACCAATTTCGGGGGCGGTAACACGTCGGCCAAGGTGATGATGGCCGATCCGCTCAGCGGCGAGCAGGTGGAGGTGCTGTGGGTGAAGGGCTCCGGCGGCGACCTTGGCAGCATCAAGCTTGACGGCTTCTCGACGCTGTACATGGATAAGCTCAACGCGCTGAAGTCGCGCTATCGCGGCCTGGCGCTCGAGGACGAGATGGTGGCCTATCTGCCGCACTGCACCTTCAACCTGAACCCGCGCGCCGCCAGCATCGACACGCCGCTGCACGCCTACATCGCCCGCAAGCACGTCGACCACATGCATCCGGACGCGGTGATCGCCATCGCCGCCTGCGCCGGCAGCCAGGCGCTGACGCAAAAAATCTTCGAGGGCGAGTTGGGTTGGCTGCCATGGCAGCGTCCAGGCTACGACCTTGGCCTGAAACTGGAACAGGTATCGAAGGCGCAGCCCAACCTGAAGGGCATCATCCTCGAAGGCCACGGCCTGTTCACCTGGGGCGATACCGCGAAGTCCTGCTACGAGACGACGCTGGCGATCATCAAACGCGCCGAGGAATGGCTGGCCGCGAATTCGAAGCAGCCTTCCTTCGGCGGCCAGGCGATCGAGCCGCTGCCTTCCGAGCAGCGCAGCGCCCTGGCGGCGAAATTGATGCCGCTGCTGCGCGGTAAAATCAGCCGCGACGAATACAAGCTCGGTCACTTCGACGACAGCGCCGCCGTGCTGGAATTCGTCTGCAGCCGCGATCTGCAGCCGCTGGCGGCCCTGGGCACATCCTGCCCGGACCACTTCCTGCGCACCAAAATCCGTCCGTTCGTGATCGACTTCGATCCGCTCAAGCCGGACTTCGACAAGCTGGTCGCCGGTCTCGATCAGGCGCTGGAGGAGTACCGCGCCGGCTACGTCGCTTACTACGAGCGTTGCAAGCACGATAATAGCCCGGCCGTGCGCGACGCCAATCCGATCATCTACCTGATCCCGGGCGTCGGCATGCTGTCGTTCGCCAAGGACAAGGCCACCGCGCGCATCGCCGGCGAGTTCTATGTCAACGCGATCAATGTGATGCGCGGCGCGAACGGCGTCGACACCTATGTCGGCCTGCCGGAACAGGAAGCCTTCGACATCGAATACTGGCTGCTGGAAGAAGCGAAGCTGCAGCGCATGCCCAAGCCGAAAAGCCTGGCGGGCCGCATCGCGCTGGTCACCGGCGGCGCCGGCGGCATCGGCCAGGCGGTGGCCAAACAGCTGCTGCAGGAAGGCGCCTGCGTGATGTTGACCGACATCGATCCGGAGGCGCTGTCGCAGGCCCACGCCGATCTGGTGAAGTCGGCCGGCAAGGATAGCGTCGGCAGCATTGTCGCCAACATCACTAGCGAAGACGCGGTGGAAAGCGTGCTGCAAGCGGCCGCGCTGCGTTTCGGTGGCGTCGATCTGCTGATCTCCAACGCCGGCATCGCCTCGTCGGCGCCGCTGGAAGACACCACCTTGGAAATCTGGCAGCGCAATCAGGACATCCTCGTCACCGGCTACTTCCTGGCCAGCCGCGCCGCGTTCCGCATCATGAAGCAGCAGGGGCTGGGCGGCAGCATGGTCTTCGTCGCCAGCAAAAACGGCCTGGTCGCATCGGCCGGCGCTTCGGCCTACTGCACCGCCAAGGCGGCGGAAATCCACCTGGCTCGCTGCATCGCGCTGGAAGGCGCTCCGCACGGCATCCGCGTCAACGTCGTCAATCCGGACGCGGTCATCCGCGGTTCGCGCATATGGGACGGTAAATGGAAGCAGGAACGCGCCCAGTCGAATAAAATCGAGGCCGACGATGTCGAGAAGTTCTACCGTGACCGCAGCATGCTGAAACTGAGCGTTCTGCCGGAGGACATCGCCGAAGCCGTGTACTTCCTCGCGAGCGACAAAGCGGGCAAGAGCACTGGTAACATCCTCAATGTCGATGCCGGCAATGCCGCCGCGTTCACGCGCTGATCGCACATCACTATAAAAATAACGAAGGAGACCTATTTAATGAGCACCATCATCGACAGCGGCCGCGTGGCCGAACACAACGCCAAGCTGCGCGCCAACCTGGACGAGGACTACGCGGCACTGGGCGGCATGCTGGCCCGCCGTGGCCAGGATATCGAAAAGCTGACCGCGCAAGCGCAAAAGTTCGCGGTGGCCTTGCCAAGTTGGGGCGCCGGCACCGGCGGCACGCGCTTCGCCCGTTTCCCGGGCAAGGGCGAGCCGCGCAACGTGGTCGAAAAGCTGGAGGACTGCGCCGTCATCCACCAGCTGACCTGCGCCACCCCTGGCGTGTCGCTGCACTTCCCATGGGATAAAACCTCCGACCCGTCGGCGCTGCGCCAGCAGGCCGAGAGCCATGGCCTGTACTTCGACGCCGTCAACTCCAACACCTTCCAGGACCAGGTGGGCCAGGAGCACAGCTACAAATTCGGCAGCATGACGGCGCACAGCGCGGCCACGCGCGCCCAGGCGGTCGAGCACAATATCGAGTGTATCGAATTGGGCCGCGCGCTGGGATCGAAGGCGCTGACGGTGTGGGTGGGCGACGGCGCCAACTTCCCGGGGCAGCACAACCTGCGCGGCGCGCTGGAGCGTTATCTGGACAGCGCGCGCGCCATCTACGCCGCGCTGCCGTCGGACTGGAACATGTTCATCGAGCATAAGCTGTTCGAACCGGCGTTCTACGCCACCACCATCGCCGACTGGGGCACCAGCTTCGCCTGCGCGCAGACCCTGGGCGAGAAGGCCAAATGCCTGGTCGACCTGGGCCACCACGCGCCGAACACCAACATCGAGATGATCGTCGCGCGGCTGGCGCAGTTCGGCAAGCTGGGAGGCTTCCACTTCAACGACAGCAAATACGGCGACGACGACCTGGATTCGGGCAGCATCAATCCGTTCCAGCTGTTCCTGGTCTTCAACGAACTGGCCGACGCGGCGGAACGCGAAGGCGCCTCGTTCGCACCGGCCTACATGCTGGACCAGTCGCACAACGTCACCGATCCGATCGAAAGTCTGATGAACAGCGCGGTCGAAGTGCAGCGCGCCTTCGTCCAGGCCAACATGGTGGACCGCGCCGCCTTGCGCCAGTATCAGGAAGCCAACGACGCGTTGCAGTCGGCGCAAACGCTCAAGCACGCGTACCGCACCGACGTCAGCGCGATCCTGGCGATGGCGCGTCTGCGTTCCGGTGGCGCCATCGATCCGGTGGCGTGCTATCGCGCCAGCGGCTATCGCGGGCAGGCCGCCGAACGCCGGCCGGCCAAGGCGGGCGCCAG
>DATMSN010000570.1:0-3152 GCA_035565375.1 Duganella sp.
GATCCGCGTGGCGCGCCGCCAGCGGACGTTGCGGCGTCGCCTGGCGCGCGACCATCATCCTGGTCGCCACCATGGCGGTCATGATCAGGTACGGCACGTCGAAGTACGCCAGGCTCAGGAACGCGCCGCCGACCGCGAAGCCCACCAGGCTCACTTGCAGCATGGTGGCCAGCCGCACCGCCCATCGCAGGTCCGCCACCCCGGCGGCCTGGCGCACGATGGCCCCGCCGGTGCGCCACACCATCACCCCCAGCGCCAGATACAGCGCCAGGCCGATCCATCCATGTTCGCCCAGCACCTGGAAATAGATGCTGTGCGCCGCGTGCACGTCGAGCGGGATCGGCGCGTAGCGGGCGAACACCTGGCCGTCGTAGATTTCGAAGCCGCCACCCAGCAGGCGGTCGTTGGCCAGGTTGAACGCCATGCGCCAGGCGTTGATGCGGCCCATGGCCGAACTGTCTTCCTGATAGGTGTTGATGGTATCGATGCGCTCGTGCCATTGCGACGGCATCAGCAGCACCAGCAACGGCACGGCCAGCGCCAACAGCACGCCCAGCGGCGCCTTGTTCTGGCTCTTGAGCCACAGCACGATGGTCATCGCGCCGATCGCCAGCGCGGCGCCGCGCGAATACGAACCCAGCGATGCCAGCGCGCACAGCAGGATGGCGGCCAGCAGCGCGCCCTTGGCCACGCGGGTGCGCATATTGCCGATCAGGTAGTACATCAACGGGATCACCACCACCAGCGCCAGCGCCACTTCGTTGTTACCGTCGATGAAAGTGCCCTCCGGCCCCCAGACGCGGAAGTTGCCGCCGCTGCGCAAGGTGAAGATGCCGCCCTTGACGCCGTAAAAGCCCAGCGACACCACCACCGTCCACACCAGCCATTCGATTTCCTGGCGCGTGCGCACCAGCATCATCACCACCGCCGTCATGCCGAAGATCTTGTACACCTTGATCCATTGGGTGGTGACCACGTCCACGCCGTGGATCGAGAACAGCGCCGTGACGCTCATCCAGCCCATGAACGCCAGGAATATCCAGGTGACCGGGTGGGCCGGCAGCCTGAATTTATCCTTGTGCAGCACCATCGCGACGACGATGGTGGCCGCGATCACCGCCGCGAACGGGAATGTGCGGGCGAACCCCCAGCCCTGCGAATGCGGGTTCATGACGCTGATCCAGATCCACATGACGACGCCGAACGGCGGCCGCTTGAAAATATACGGCAGCGATCCGAACACCAGCAACGTGACCAGCAAATCCCTCATGGCGCGGCCGCTCCATAGCGGCGCGCCGCGTCGACCTTGCTGACCACGTAGCGGAATTTGCCGGAGGCCTCCGGCGCGATCGCGTCGACCCGTTCGACGGCGACGGCCACCCCCGCGCCGAGCCGCGCCCGCACGCCACGGGTTATGTGGTCTGACAAAGCATCGTCAAGTGGCGAGTCGATTACCACCTGCACCCGCGTCGATTGCAGCGACTCCTGGATGATCTTGAAGCCTTTCATGCCCTCGATGTCGCGCAGGATGTACACCAGCGCCAGGCCGTGCATGACGGTGCCGTCCTCCGCCACCAGGAAATCGGTGCTGCGGCCTTGTATTTCCTCGAGCATCGGCAGGCTGCGGCCGCAGCCGCACGGGCGCGTCGACAGCGCGCCGACGTCGCCGGTGCGGTAGCGGATGAACGGGAAATCGCCACTGGCGAGGTGGGTGACGACGATCTCGCCGGTGGCGCCGGGCGGCAGCGGACGGCCCTCGGCGTCGACGATTTCGACGATGATGTCCTCGGCGGTGATATGCATGCCGCCGTGCGGGCACTGGTGCGCGATGAAGCCGGCGTCGCGGCCGCCGTAGCCGTTGGCCACCGCGCAGCCGAAGGTACGGGCGATCTGCGCGCGCTGCTCGTCGTACAGCCGTTCGGAGGTGACGAAGGCGACCCGGATGCCCAGGTCGTCCATGCGCTGGCCGCGCGATTCGGCGTGGCGGGCGATGTGCGACAGCGCCGACGGGTAACCGAACAACATGCGCGGGCGCCGCGCGCGGATGCGGGCGACGAAGGCGTCCAGGTTCACCTCCGACATTTCGAACGCCGGCAGCAGCATGGTGCGCATCACGCGGTCGCGCATGGCGCGGGCACGGTCCTGCGCGCCCAGTTCGATCGGCGAACCCCAGACCACGATTTCCGGGTCGCCGATGTCGACGTCCCACCAGCGCGTGGCGCGCCATTTGGCGGCGACGTCGTGGCTGACGCGCTCCTTGCCGATGTAGAAGATCAGCGGTTCGCCGCTCGATCCGCCGGTGTTGAAGCGCGCCAGTTCGCCCGCGTCGCCGGCCCGCAGATCGGCGCTGTGGCGGCGTATCAGCGCCTTGTCGAGTAGCGGCAGGCGCGCCAGCGCGGCCAGCGTGCCGATGTCGCGCCGGGCGTCGAAGCCGATTTCGGCGAACAACGCGCGGTAGTACGGCACCTGCGTTTGCGCGCGCAGCAACAGACGGCGCAAGCGTTCCAGCCGCAAGCGCTCCAGCCGTTCCGGCGGCCAGTACTCGGTATCGTCCATGCGGCGGCGCACCCGCACCGTGGAGTGGCGCTTGATCTGCTCCTGCAGCGGAAACAGCAGCCCGGAAACGACCGCCGTGTAGAAGCTGCGCGGCGGCAGCGGCGTCGAAGCCGGCGCGCCGGTGTTTGAGATGGTAGTCATATTTCGCTCCTGCCGGCGGCCGCGGGGCTGCCCGCCTTGCCGGCGTTGCCGATAACCGAGTGATAAACCTTCAACAGTCGCGGACGCACCTGCGCCCACGTGTATTGCGCGGCCAGCTGCAAGCCGGCCTGGCGCAGGCGCCGCGTCGTCTCCGGCTCCGCCAACAGCTTCAACATGGCGTCCGCCATCGCGCGCGGGTCTTGCGGCGGCACCAGCAACGCGGTGCGGCCATGCTCGACCAGATACGGCACGCCGCCGACATCGGTGCTGACCACCGCCACCCCGCCGGCCAGCGCCTCCAGCACGGAATTGGGCATGTTGTCGACCAGGCTGGGGTTGAGCATGATGTCGGCCTCGCGGTACAGCGCGGCCATTTCCGCGTTGGCGACCCGGCCGGTGAAGCGCACCGCCTCCGCGATGCCCAGATGGTCGGCCAACGCCGCCAGCATGCCGGC
>DATMSN010000571.1:0-2094 GCA_035565375.1 Duganella sp.
CGGGCGCGCCCGGCGTGCGCCAAAGCGGCGCGGACACAGGGAAATATGCGGGTTTGCGCCCCTGGAAGGTGCAACGGCCCACGTAGCCCGGGAATTACGTGGTGTTTCCGGACAAAAACGCGAAAAACACTTGCATAAGGCTTAAATCCCCACCAATATTAGCCGGTGCGATCAATTGCGCAATTTTCCATGTGTTCGTTAAGGAGGCTCGAGAATGGCAACAGCCAAAAAAACCCCAGCAGCAGCGCCAGCCAAGAAGGCCGCGGCCGCTAAACCGGCAGCCGCGAAAAAAGCAGCACCCGCAAAAGAAGCAGCAGCCAAACCAGCAGTGAAAAAAGCCGCGGCACCAGCCGCCGCACGCAAGCCGAACGCCGCATTCATGAAAGCGATGACCCCATCGACCGTGCTCGCAGCCGTCGTGGGCGCCACCCCGCTGCCACGCACCGAAGTGACCAAGAAAGTCTGGGACTACATCAAGAAGCTCGACCTGCAAGATCCGGCCAACCGCCGCATGATCAATGCCGACGACAAGCTGAAAGCCGTATTCGGCGGCAAAGCCCAAGTGTCCATGTTCGAAATGACCAAGCTCATTTCGGACCACCTGAAATAAGCGCAGCGGCCCTCCTCCAGGCCGCGCCGGGATGCCTCCCTCGCCCACGCGACGGAGGCATTTTTTTTCGCCCGCGACTGCGGGGACAACTCCGGGGTCAGGTCCACCATTGCTACACGAGCTCATGCATCAATGGTGGACCTGACCCCGGATTACTTCCAGTTGTTCCACGCCGTCAGCACGGCGTTCGGATATTGGGGCCGTCCGCGGCTGCCGTTGTAGCGGCCCAGCGCGAGGTAGAGATTGCCCCCCTCCAGGTCGATGTACATGCGCAGGATCGCGCAGCCGTAGCGCAAATTGGTCTGCATATTGAATAGCGCGCTGCGGTCGCGGTCGCCGATCACGTTGGTCCAGAACGGCATGACCTGCATGTAGCCGCGCGCGCCCACCAGCGACACCGCGTACTTGCGGTAGGCCGATTCGACCTGGATCAGACCGAGCACCATGCCCGGCTCGAGCCCGGCGCGGCGCGCCTCGTACCAGACGGTGGCGAGAAACTCCTGGCGGGTTTGCTGGTCGGGCAGCTTGCGCCGCAGGCGCGCCGACATCTGCGCCAGCCAGCCGTCGTAGCGCAGCCGTTCGGCATCGTTGCGGAAGGTGATGCGCGGCGGCGTCGCGTCCTTGATGCTGTTGGCGAGGGCGACGCGGACCGCATCGGCCAGCGCCTCCTCCTTCTGATTGCCGGCTTGCGCGGCCGGCGCCGTCATCAACGACAGCGCCAGCAGCACGCCGGCTAGACCACGTTTGCTCACCGCGACATTTTGCCCTGGATGAAGCCGATCACATCGGCCACCGGCACGGCGGTCGCCTCGGTGTCGCGGCGGCCCTGGTACTCCAGGTTGCCTTCCTTGAGGCCGCGGTCGCCGATGACCACGCGGTGCGGCACGCCGATCAGCTCCCAGTCGGCGAACATGCCGCCCGGACGCAGGCCGCGGTCGTCGAGGATGACGTCGATGCCGGCCGCCTGCGCGTCGGCGTACAGCTTCTCGGTCGCTTCCTTGACGGCCTCGCTGCGGTCCATGCCCATCGGGCACAGCACCAGCTCGAACGGCGCCAGCGACGTCGGCCAGATGATGCCCTTGTCGTCGAAGTTCTGCTCGATCGCCGCGCCCAGGATGCGGGTGATGCCGATGCCGTAGCAACCCATCTGCAGCGGCGCCGGCTTGCCGTTCTCGTCGAGGAAGGTGGCCTTCATCGCTTCCGAGTACGCGGTGCCGAGCTGGAACACGTGGCCCACTTCGATGCCGCGCTCGATCGCCAGCACGCCCTTGCCGTCCGGCGAAGGATCGCCTTCCACCACATTGCGCAGGTCGGCCACGATGGCAGGTTCCGCCATGTCGCGGCCCCAGTTCGCGCCGGTGTAGTGGAAGTCCACCTCGTTCGCGCCGGTGACGAAGTCCGCCATCAGCGCCACGGTGCGGTCAGCCACCACGGTCACGGGAGCCTTGGTGCCGATCGGGCCCAGGTAGCCCGGCTTGCAGCCG
>DATMSN010000572.1:0-5735 GCA_035565375.1 Duganella sp.
TTAGCGGGCCTCGCCCGCTAATCCGCCCTACGTGTTTTAGAGTGTTTAGAGTGATTTCGAGTGTTTTGGGTTATCTGGACATTTCAGACCACAGCGTTTCGATCAGCTGATGCTCGCCATCGGCGCTCAACTCCCAGAACATCGCGCCGCGCAGCTTCTGCGCCTTGATATAGCGCGCCTTCCCTTTCAGCGACTCCCGATCCTCGTACGTGATCCAGACCTTCTCCTTGGCGTTATACAGATACGGCACCTTGGCCGACGCGTTCCAATAGCGCCTGTAGCCACTACCGCCCTCGAACGCCGGCGTCAATATCCCCTGCTTGAGCAAATGACTGAAGCCATACGCATTGCCGCCACCGGCGCCGCCGGTCGCGCCGCCCTCGCATAGCTGATACTGTCCGTCGCCTTCCGGACCCGGCGCGCAGCCCTTCCAGCCATACCCATAAAACGGCACGCCCATCACCAGCTTGTCCGGCGAGATGCCGGCCTCCAGATAACGCCGCACCGACGCCTCCGCATACAAGCCCTTGGCCGCGACCGGGTCCTGCGGATCCGCGCTCAGCGCCGCCAGGTGCCCGGTGCTTTTCTCCCACGGCGCGTGATAGTCGTAGGACATGATATTGATCCAGTCGAGGCTTTGCGCCAGCTCCTTGATCCATCCGCTGCCGGCCGCGCCGTCGTTGACGTAGTTGGCGTTGCCGCCCGCCGCGATGGTGACGCTGTAATGCTTGCCGTCCTTCTTGCCGGCCGCGTCGAAGGCGGCGCGCAGCTCCCGTACCAGCTTGATGTAGTTCGGCTTATCCTGCGGCCGCGCGCACACCCGCCCGGCCACGCAGGGCACGCCCGCCTCGGTCGGATACTCCCAGTCGATGTCGATGCCGTCCAGGCCAAAGCGCCGCATCAGCTTCACCGACGAGGCGACGAAATTCGCCCGCGCCGCCGCCGAATCGGCCACATTCGAAAACTGGTTCGACCAATCCCAGCCCCCGACCGACACCACCACCTTGAACTTGGGATGCCGCTTCTTGAGCGCCACCAGCGCGCGCAGATTGGCGCCGTCCGAAACCGCGTCCCGGAACACCAGCGCGCCGTTGGCCGACACCGGCTCGCCCGCCGCGTCCTGGCATGGCGCCTCGTAGTTGACCGACGGCTCGGGATTGCCATGTTTGCCGTCCCAGCAGACGTCGACAAACGCGTACAGCGCCATCGTCAGCTTGCCGGCATCGACATTGGCCGCGGTGACGGGATAAGCCGCCGACTTCCAGCCGGGGTAATAGCCGACCACTTCGTCCGCCGTGGCGGATGAGGACAACAACGCCGCGATAACAGTAGCGGCCAAGGCGGCGCCGGCGTGTAATTTCATACCATCTCCAATGTGATTATTTTTGCAGCTGCGCGATCAGCGCGTCCTTGAAACGCCGCACCTCTTCGGGCGACATCGCGCCCAGCGCGCCGCGCCGCTGTTCGGGAATATGCTCCAACCGCTGTGGATCGGAATTGAATACAAAATGCTCGAAGATCGCCCGCCAGGCCTGCAGCACCGACGGCTCCAGGTCCTTCATGTTCAACAGGCAGTGCATCAGCGCGTTCGACGGCGACATGCTGCGGTCATTGGCTGTATGCGAGCCGCCCCACCAGTAATTGACCAGGATATTCAGATGGCCGATCGATTCGACCTGATGCCACCAGATGGCGGGAATGTAGATCGCGTCGCCCGGCTCCAGCTCGGCCACCTGCGCCGCCGCCAGCGCATCGCGGAAGCGCGGGTACTTGTCGAAGTCCGGTTGCGCGCGCGAGGCCATGCTGA
This sequence comes from Duganella sp., assembly GCA_035565375.1. Lineage (GTDB taxonomy): Bacteria > Pseudomonadota > Gammaproteobacteria > Burkholderiales > Burkholderiaceae_D > Rugamonas. The sequence continues at coordinate 1,808 of DATMSN010000572.1, forward strand.
TCGGCGCGCCGGCCGGCGTGTAATCGAGCGGTCCGACATACAGATTGCCGACCTGCTCGGGCGGGAACAAGGTGAAGCGCCGCCGCCCGCTGACGCAGGCCGCGATATTGTGCGCCTCGTCGAAATGCGCCGGCACCGTGATGTGATTGCCCAGCCAGATGCGCGGCTGCACCTCGGGTCCCAGCAATGGCAGGCGGTTCTCCGCCAAAAAGCCCGGCAGGCATTCGGCGATGACAGCGCTTTGCGCCGCCAGCGCGGGGGCGCGCACGCCGGCCGGCAGGTAGCGCATCAGCTGATCGATGACGCTCGATAGCGGCAGGCGGTTGCGCACGAAGCTGAACCCGCTGACATCGTCGCTGTAGGTCACCAGCCCTTGTGCGGCGGGCGGCGTCATGATGGCGTTGACATCGGCGCCGCTGTCGAGGGACTTGAGATAGCCGCCGACCGCCTCCGGCGAGCGCAGCGCGTGCGCGACGACGGGCCAGTCGCGCACCACGCCGCGCAGCACGGCGGGACGGTGCAGCGGCAGTATCTGTTCGTGGAAGACGCGGGCGTCGACGGCGCGCCACTCGGGTATCGGTTGCGGAGTTGGGGGCATCGGCACAGTATATCCGTATCGACCCGGCGTTTCGACGCCGGGTCGGATCGGTTTAGTACTTGACGCGCATCGTCAGGAAGAACTGGCGGCCGTTCTTGTAGACCGAACGTGGCTGGTCTTCATTGAGCGCGTAGTACTTCAGCTTCGGATCGTTCAGGTTGCGCATGTCCAGCGAGAAGCCGATCTTGTCGTTGAACTTGTAGCCCAGCGACGCGTTCAGATACCCCATGCCGACCTGGTTGAACTCCGTGCCGCGATCGAGGCCGACATAGGAGTCCGAACGATAGCTGTACGTCAGGCGGGCGTTGAAGCGCTCGTCCTCATAGAACGCGCTGGCGTTGTAGGTCTGCTTGGACGAGCCAAGCACCTTGGCGCCGCTGCTGTCGCTGGCGTTGGTGAAGGTGGCGTTGCCGTCGATGCCGAAGTAGCCGAACAGCGGCTGCTGGTACGACAGCTCGATGCCCTTGACCTTGCCCTTGCTGTTGATCGGCGACGAGATCAGGTACTGCGCGTCGAAACCATTCGGATCGGTGACCTTGGTCGCCTCGGTGTAGGTGCGATAGGTGCCCACACGCGTGCCCTGGCCGATGTAATTGGTCAGGTCCATGTAGTAGACACTGGCCGACACCAGCGAGCGCGGCGCGAAGTAGTATTCGAGCGAGGCGTCGAAGTTGTTCGACGTGATCGGCTTCAGATCCGGGTTACCGCCCGAACCGGAACCGACGCCGCCCTTGGACGCGGGAGGCGTCAACGTGAAGGTGCCGACCAGCGACGAGAAGTCCGGACGCGTCATGGTGCGCGACAGCGCGAAGCGGGCCACCAGGTCCTTGTTCAGTTCCAGACGCAGGTTGGCGCTCGGCAGATAGTCGTTGTAGGTGTGTTCGACGGTGGTCGGCTTGAAGATGCCGAACGCCGACGTGTAGACCACGCCCGGCTGGCCGGCCGGCGTATCGCCCGGCATGCCGACGTTGCTGACGGCGCGCTCCTTGGTCTGCACATAGCGCACGCCGACGTTGCCGCTCCAGCCCTCGCCCTCGAAGTTCCCCTGCACGTAGGCGGCGCGGTTCTTTTCCTTCAGGTTGAACTCATTGCCGAAGTCCTCACGCGTGCCGTCGGCGGCGCGGTTGGCGAACAGCTTGGAGAACGCCGCCAACTGCTCGGCCGTGTAGCGGAAGATCCCGCGCGGGAAGTTGCCACCCAGGCCGCTGGCGTAGTTCGACGGATAGGCGCCGGCCGCCGCCGGCCAGTTGGCCGGGTTGTACGGCGAGTTGGCGCCGTTGATGCAGCTGTACTGGGTAGGCAGCGGCGCCGCCCAGAAGAAGCCCGGGCCGCCGTTGGCGTCGGTGCGGGTCGAGCAGGTCGGGCCCTGGCCGACCACGTTGTCCGAATAGCGGTCGTGGTTCGCGCCGCGCACGCCGAACTTGAGCAGCTTGAGCGGACCGGCTTCGAGCTGGAAGTCGCCGTCCAGTTGCAGCCACTTTTCCTTGTCGGTGACGGTGACGTTCTGGTCGCCGAACATCCAGCTAAAGCCGCTGCTGGCGTCGGTGCCGGGCGTCGCCGCCGGATTGTTATTGAAGGAGAAGTCGGCCGCCGTGCCGGTGCCGTTCAACTTGTACGACGCGCCGGTGCCGGTGGCGCCGTTCCACGCGATGACGTCCTGGGTCGGCGTCTTGCCCTCGCCCTTCGAGCTGCCGGCCTTGCCGTAGAAGGTCAGGTTCTCGGCGGCGCGCCATTTGCCGTCCAGCGCGATGAACTTGGCGGTCGCCTCGGCGCCGGGGCGCGAGATCTGGTCGTACTCGTTGTAGTTGGTGCCGGCCACCGGCGCGAAGTTCGCGCTCACCAAGGTCTTGACGCCGTTCTTGGTGGTGACCACATAACCCGGCAGCGGCGCCTGGCCGTTGCCCTGGTTGATGATGGCGCCGCCGTTGAGCAGGTAGTTGTCGTTGGTGTTCGATGCCTTCAAGGTCGAACTGAAGCCGGTCAGGTCGACGTTCAGGTCGCGGCTGGGCTTGAATTGCAGGTCGATCAAACCACCCTGGCGCTTGCGTTCCTGCTGGAACAGCGACGCGCCGAGGAAGCCGGGATAGTAGGCGTTGGCCAGATCGGGGTGGTCTTTGGCCATCTGGCTGGTGGGCAGGATCTTGTCGTAGGACAGCGCTTCCTGGCCGTCGCGGCGCAGGTGGCGTTCCTCCGAGAACACCTGCAGCAAGGCGCCGAAGGTCTTCTGCTCGTTTTTCCAGTTCAGCAAGGCGCTGAATTGCGGATCGGTCTTCTTCGGCAGGTCGGCGTACACCGCGCCCAGCGACACTTCGCCGGTGAAGTTTTCCTTGAACTCGAGCGGCTTGCGGCTGATGATGTCGACCGAGCCGGCCACGCCGCCCTCGACCAGGCTCGCTTCCGAGCTCTTGTGCACGACCACCGACCCAACCAGCTCCGACGGCACCAGCGTGTAGCTGACGCTGCGGCCAACCTGGGTGGTCTGGTTCAGGATGAACCAGTCGCCGGAGGCCACGTTGTGGCCGTTGAACAGCGTCTGCGTCAGGTTGGGATTGGTGCCGCGCATCGACACGCGGTCGTTCTCGTCGAAGCCGCCCTCGCTGGCGCCGGCGTTGCTGACGTTGACGCCTGCCACGCGCTGCAGCGAGTCGGCGACGTTCTTATCGGGCATCTTGCCGATGTCTTCGGCCGTGATCACCTCCAGGTGCGACTCGGCGTTTTTCTTTTGGTTCAGCGACTGTTGCAGGGCCGCACGAATGCCCTGCACCTGGACGGTTTGCATCTCCTCGCCGTCCTTCTTGCCGGCATTGGCCGCTTGCTGGTTCTGGGCCTGGGCTTGGGCCGACAACGACATGCCCAGCACCATCAGACCGACCGCGGCCGCGATCGGCGTCAACTGCTCGACCGCGCCGCGCGGCATGTTCTTCTTACCTGGCAAATTCTCTTTCATTTACTCCCCCTTGATTGCGGCCTGTTTTTATTGGAAAGGCCCGTGCTGTTTAACGTAGATCAGTTCGCCGGTCCACCGCCGCCGCGATGTCGTGCAGATCCCTTTTTGCAACCTCATACAAACCAATTCAACGCCAATATACCCCAACACCAATACCAGAATACTACCAATTACCATAATATTTTCATATGTTGTGCGAAGTACACATACCAATTCCCGGTTCGTTGCAGAGGAGCATCTATGAAAAGGTGCGGTCCAGAGTAAAACCAGTGCAATACCAGCGTGGTGGCTCTTTTTGGTATTATCGAAACTGACATGGCGAGGAGACGAACGGATGACATCGCTTGCGGAGATCATGCATGGGCAGGGCAGCGGCCAGCCGC
>DATMSN010000573.1:0-4699 GCA_035565375.1 Duganella sp.
CAAATCCAAAATGGCGGCCATTGGCGCCGCCATGCGCAAGCTTGCACATTTGTGCTTCGGTGTCGTCAAGACTGGACGGGCTTACGATAAAAATTTTGCCCTTTAGTCTTGACGATCAAGACGGTATCTACGTGTTTTAGAAGATTTTCGCGTTCCCGTCTGCCGAATGCATCCTTTTACCGCTTGAACCGCCAATGAACCATTTTTGACGGCCGATCGCCATGCGCATGCTGGACGGAGCATCACGCATCCTCTAAGGTGTCCGCATGGCACGCACAAGCAAACCCACACTCAAACTGATCCTGGGCGATCAGCTCAATTGCCGGCACAGCTGGTTCGCACAGGCGCGCGACGACGTGGTCTTCGTGATGATGGAGGTCCGTCAGGAAACCGACTACGTGCTGCATCACGCGCAAAAGATCATCGCCATCTTCGCCGCCATGCGCGACCTGGCGCGGCGACTGCGCGCCGACGGCCACCGCGTCCACTATCTGGCCATCGACGATGCCGACAACCGCCAGTCGCTGCCGGCCAACCTCGATCATCTGATCGCGCACTACGACGCGGCAGCCTTCCGCTGGCAGGCGCCGGACGAATGGCGCCTGGACCGTCAGCTGGCCGACTACGCCGCCGGCCTGCCGGTCCCCGCGACGATGGACGACACCGAGCATTTCTACACCGCCCGCGACGAAGCGGCCCTGCTGTTCGAAGGCCATGAGAGCTGGCTGATGGAGCGCTTCTACCGCCACATGCGCCTGCGCCACAAGGTCCTGGTGTCGGACACCGGCAAGCCCGCCGGCGGCCAATGGAACTTCGACCACGACAACCGCGAAGCCTGGAAAGGCATGCCGTGGGAGCCGGCCGACCCGCGCGGCCGCCACGACCACAGCGCCTTGTGGAACACGATACAGGCGGCCGGCGCCCGCAGCTTCGGCGAACCGAACGCCGACGATTTCGCCTGGCCGCTGAATCGCGACGAGGCGCTGGAACAGCTGGAGCGCTTCGTCCAGCACGGCCTGCCGCACTTCGGCCGGTTCCAGGACGCGATGAGCTTCAAGGCCTGGCGCCTGTTCCATTCGCTGCTGTCGTTCGCGATGAACAGCAAGATGCTCGATCCGCGCACCGTGATCGAACGGGTCGAGACGGCGTGGCGCGACGGCGCCGTGCCGCTGGCGTCGGCCGAGGGCTACATCCGCCAGATACTGGGCTGGCGCGAGTATGTACGCGGCGTCTACTGGCACCGGATGCCGGGCTACGACCGGCTCAACGCCTTCCATCACACGACGCCGCTGCCGCACTGGTTTTGGTCGGGCGACACGCGCATGCGCTGCATGGCGACGGCGATCGGCCAGTCGCTCGAGCACGCGCACAGCCACCACATCAACCGGCTGATGGTGATCGGGAATTTCTCGCTGCTGGCCGGGCTGTCGCCGTACGAGCTGCATCAGTGGTATCTGGGCGTGTACATCGACGCCTTTGAATGGGCGGAGCTGCCCAATACGCTGGGCATGAGCCAGTACGCGGACGGCGGCTTGCTGGCCACCAAGCCATATGTGTCGAGCGCGGCCTATATCGACCGCATGAGCGATTATTGCAAGGGCTGCCACTACGACAAGAAGGCGCGGATCGGCGAGAAGGCCTGCCCCTACAACGCGTTGTACTGGGACTTCTTCGAACGCAACCGCGAGTCGCTGGGCAAGAACCACCGGCTGGGCATGGTGTATCAACAGCTCAAACGCATGGACACGCCCGCCCTCGAGGCGTTGCAACAGCAGGCCGCGCACACGCGTGCGCGCCTGGCGGATTTGTAGGAGCGACTCAGGCCGCTTTCGAAATGGGCAAGCGCAACGTCAGGCGGGTGCCCGTCTCGCCTGAATCCAGCATCACCTCGGCGCCGATCGACGCCGCCCTGCGCACCTGATTGCGCAGCCCCTTACCTTCCTTGAACTGAGCGTCGCCCATCGAAAAACCCACGCCGTTGTCGGTGATGATGACCAGAACGATATCGGACTCGACGTCCGTCGCCACGCGGATTTCGGTCGCGGCGGCATGTTTGACGATATTCGCGAAGGCCTCCTGCAAGATCCGCAGGATATGCAAGGCGTTGCGGGGATCGATCCATTCCATCGGCGGCACGTTTCCCACCTCCCACTGCAAATTGATGCCGGCGCTTTCAAGCCGCGGCCCCAGGCGGAATCGCAACGTGGCCAACAGCAACAGCAGATCGGGCTGGCTCGATTCCATCGAGTCGATCGTCAGCTTGAGATCGTCGATGCAATTCTTGAGCACGTCCGCGACCATCGCCGTGTCGATGTGGCCGCGCTCCACGGCCAGCAACGCCGTCAGCAGCGAAGAGCCCATGCCATCGTGCATATCCTGCGTCAGCCGCTGGCGCTCGTCGTGCAGGGTCTGCAGGCGCGCGGTTTCACGCAGGCGGCGGTAACTTTCCTGTAATTCATCCTCGCGCTCCTGCAGGCGCCGCTGCAGCCCGGCGTTGACCAGCTTGACGTGGTTGTTGGCCTCCAAAAACCGCCGGTAGATGATGTACATGAACAGCAGGAAGGCGCCGATATTGTTGAACGGACCGAGGTAGATGTTCTCGACATTCACATAATTGTTCTGAAGCAGCCAGTCGTAGACGCCGAACATCAATCCAATGATGCCCCAGACGCTGAGCATCAAGCCGTCGCGCGATCCCGCGCGCCAGCACTGCAGGCTGCCCACCATCCACACGGCCAGCCCGACGAACACCAGCACGATGTAAGCCAGCGGCGCAAGGGTGTAGGCGTCGATAACGAAGGAAAACCACGGCAGCGTCAAAATGCCGATGCAAACGGTGGCCGCACCGACCGCCCGGTTGAGCCAAGGCAGTGGCCGCCCATGCAAATAGTTCAGGAAGAAATGGATGATCAGCACCATCCAATAGACGGCGTTGATGGTGATCCAGCTGAACCACTCGTCGCTGATCGGCAGCCTGCTCTCCCCGACGTGGTAGTGGAGCGTCCGCAAGAACGACGCGACCGAGATCGCGAAGAACAGCAAATAGATGGTTTCGCCGCGCAGCCGCAGCCACACGAGCAGGGAAAACAGGCCCACGGCCAGAAACGCCGCGCTGCTGGTATAGGGCAGTTGCACCTGCACAAGATAACGTAGCCGATAGCGCCAGTTCAGACTGGAATCGGTCCCCACCCACAGCGACGAGATGCCGCCGCCGGACGTGGTCGGGCGCTCGATGCGCAACAGGATGGTACGGGGCGCGGTGGCGCCGGCGGTGGCGTCGAGCGCTATCCACAGCGGAATGTTCCAGCCGTTCCAGTACAGATTCTGATGCGACTGGTACAGCAAGCGGCGGTCGCCGTAGACGGCGATTTGGCCATCGGTCTTCCAGCGCGGCAGGTACAGATAACGTGGTTCCGAGGTGGCCGGCAACACCGGAACGCGCATGCGATACCAGGTCACCACCGTCGCCCGGCCCAAGCGTTCATCCTGGTTGACCAGCGGAGTCAGCTGGCGGATCAGCGCGTGCGGCAACGTCACGCTTTCCCAAGGGCCTTGCAGCCGGCCGGGATCGACCTCGTACGGCGGCGCCGAATAGCCATGGCCGGCAACGACCATGATCTCGGCCGAGGTGATGTGCACCGGCGCCTGCGCCCGCGCCTGGCCGTGCCAGAGCGCGCTCCACACCATCAGCAGCCAGAGCAGGCGCATACGCCCTCAGGAGCCCAGCAGGCCCTGGTTCCTGGCCTCGTAGATCGCTTCGGCCTTGGAATTCACCTGGAGTTTTTTATAGATGCGGCGCACGAAAGTGAGCACGGTGTGGCGCGATACCGAGATCAATTCCGCGATTTCGTCGGCGGTGAAACCCTTGGTGATCAACTCCAGCACTTCCTGTTCCCGCGCGGACAGCAAAGGACGTGCCGCCTCGTGCTGCTGCGGCGGCGGCACGATGGGCTGTTGCCGGCGAAAGCGCATCAGAATCTGGCGGGCGATGAGCGGGCTGATGGGACTGCCGCCGAGATGCAGGCTGCGGATTTCGCCCACCATGCTGTGCGCCGAACTGTCCTTGAGTAGATAGCCGGTGGCGCCCGCCTCCAGCGATTGCACGACGTGCAGCTCGTCGCCAAAGACGGTGCACACCATGATGCCGCAAGCGGGCCACTTCAGATGGGCGGCGCGGATCACATCGATACCCGAACCGTCGGGCAGTCCCAGATCGACCAGCAGCACGTCCGCCTCCAGCGTCTCGATCGCCTGCAAGCCTTGGGCGCGGGTGCTGGCGACGGCGAGCAGCGCCATGTCGGGCGCGTCGTCGATCATGTGGCGCAGCATTTGCTGGAATTCGACCTCGTCCTCGACGAGGACGACACGGATGAGTGGGCTGGTGGACGGTGTCTGCATGGCGAGCGGCAAGCTGGCACGGGTGCATGCCGGTAAGGGTTACGCAGGAGGCGCGCAAGCAATGATGACACATGCGCAGGCGTCCGCACAACCCGCCACCTTATCTATTTGTCACTAATTCTAGGGACAAACCGGAAAGGAATCGATAGACATTCCGCCGTCGATTTTTATTGTTACCGTCCTGAAAGTAATTGGCGCGGGACCCAACACGCCCTCGAATCGGCCGCGCCGCGGCGCCGACGGACCACGCGCAAGCGCGCGCGGGCCGTTGAACCTGGAGCGCGGAAAGCCTAGCCACGGC
>DATMSN010000574.1:0-2695 GCA_035565375.1 Duganella sp.
GGGCCGTGCAGCATGGCGCTGGCCGCCTCCGCGCTGAGCGAGCAGGCGTCCAGGTCGCCCGGTCCGGCCACTTCGGCGCGGATTTCCCTGGCGCTGCCGCGCAGCGTGACCGAACCCGGGCCGTGCATGGCCGTGTTGACCTTGCCGGCGCTGATGTCGCCGATGTCGAGGTCGCCCGGCCCGTTGACCGAGATGTTCAAGTCCTGCGTGACGCCGGCGGCCTGGATGTCGCCCGGGCCGTTCGAGACCAGGTTGAGGTTGCCCGCCTTCAAGGTGCGCAGGTCGAGGTCGCCGCTGCCGGACGAGGTGACCGTCAGGTCGGTGACCGTGCCGTTGGCGTGGATGTCGCCGGCGCCGTCCGACGTCAGGCTGAGCGTCTGGCCCTGGAATTGTTGCAGATCGACGTCGCCGCTGCCGCCGTTGCGCAGGCTTTTGAGGGTGGCGGCGTTGATGCGCACCGTCACTTGCGACTTGTGATCGCTATTCCAGCTGAAGTTGAAGACCCAGCCGCTGCTCTTCTTGCGCGGCTGGCGCACGGTGAGCGTGTCGCCGCTGACCGAGGTTTCGATCTCGGCGAGCTTCTTGCGCGGACCGGTCAGTTCGATGCCGTTGCCGCCCTGGCTGGTGACGATCACGCGGAACGGGCCGATCAGGTTGACGCCGGTGAACGGCGCGACGGTGCGCGTTTCGGTGCCGATGGCCGCGTCCTGCTTGTTGTCGTCCTGCTTGTTGTCCGCCTGGGCGAAGCCGCCGGCGATGGCGGCCGCCAGCAAGGTGCAGGCCAGCGCGCGGTGTTTGATCGTGCGGTTCATTTGTTATCTCGATGGAAGTGGCGACGAGTGAACGATATGACAAATACAAGCCAGCGGCGCGCTGAATCGGACGGATGCGCGGAATAATGGGATCAACGGCAAAAAAGCGGCGCTGAACCGCGATTCAACTTGCCGTCGCGCGCGCCGATAATGTCATAATCGGGGTTATTGATGCTCGAGCGGAAAACGAAAGCGGGGGCGGACATGATCAAATATGTGGGGACCAAGAACACCGGCGACGGTTCGGTGTTGTATGTGTTCTTAATCAACGGCTTACAGAAGGAAATCCGGGAAACGGCGTTGAAGCAGTATCCGGGATGCTATGAGGCGTTGCCGGCGACCGCCAAGGCACGTATCAGCGCCAACCGATCCTGGTTATCGAAACTTTAATGACGACGTTTTCCTTATTGCCGCGCCGTGCCGGGGCCGCCCTGGCGGCGTTGGCGGCGCTTGCCGCGCTGTCCTCCGGCGGCGCGCGCGCGCAGTCGGTGCCCACCACCTTCGGCACCGTCATCGGCAACGGCTTGCTGTGCCGCGACCAGACCGCCAATTTCTATTACTACGATTACCTGCTCAAGGCCTTCGGCCCGGCCTACAAGCACGACGGCGGCGCCTTCTGGTTCAAGACCGACGGCGCCAACCTGTGGGGCACGCCGGTGTCCGAGGTGATGGTCAGCGACGACACCAGCACCTATATCTTCGTCGGCGCCGTGGCCGAGGCCACGCCCGAGGAGCTGGAGAAGGCCATCATCGACCAGGTCGGCGTCCATTATGCGAGAATCGACACGTCGGCCTTCCCGGTGCGCGAGGCCAAGCCGGCCAGCCGCATCGTTTATTTCGATACCAAATCCAAGATTTACTGCGCAAAGTACAAGCCCTTGCCGCCGGTGCAGCCGCCCGCCGTACGCCAGCGGATAAAATAGGGTACGCGCATTCCCAAGGTCTTCATGTACACCCACTTTTTCAATCTGAAACAATCGCCGTTTTCCATCGCGCCCGATCCGCGCTATCTGTTCATGAGCGAGCGCCACCGCGAGGCGCTGGCGCATTTGCTCTACGGTATCGGCAGCGGCGGCGGTTTCGTGTTGCTGACAGGGGAAATCGGCGCCGGCAAGACCACCGTGTGCCGCTGCTTCATGGAGCAGATCCCCGACAACTGCAAGCTCGGCTATATCTTCAACCCCAAGCTGTCGGTGGAGGAATTGCTGCTGTCGATCTGCGACGAGTTCGGCATCGAGTTGCCGCCGCAGGGCGCCGGCCCGGTCAGCGTCAAGGGTTACGTCGACGCCATCAACGCCTATCTGCTGGCGAGCCACGCGCAGGCCAAGAACAATGTGCTGATCATCGACGAGGCGCAGAACCTGTCGGCCGAGGTGCTGGAACAGTTGCGCCTGCTGACGAATCTGGAAACCAGCGAGCGCAAGTTGCTGCAGATCATCCTGATCGGCCAGCCCGAGCTGCGCACGATGCTGGCGCGCCCGGAGCTGGAGCAACTGGCGCAGCGCGTGATCGCCCGCTATCACCTGGGCTCGCTGACCGAGGCCGAGACCGGCGCCTATATCGAGCACCGGCTGGCGGTGGCCGGGGCGTCGGCGATCGCGCCGTTTCCGCGTCGCCTGATGGGGCTGGTGCACAGTCTGGCGAAAGGCGTGCCGCGCCGTATCAATTTGCTGTGCGACCGGGCGCTGCTGGGCGCCTACGTGGAGAACCAGCCGCAGGTGACGCGCACCATTTTGCGCCGCGCGGCGTCGGAGGTGTTTTCCGGCCAGGAAGTGGCGCCGGGCGGACGGGGCGGCGAGACATTGGAGCGAGGTACTATGGCGTTTGAGCGTGGGTCGGTGTTGCGCGGCGTCGCCGCTGGCGTTCTGGCGCTGACCGTTCTG
>DATMSN010000575.1:0-5126 GCA_035565375.1 Duganella sp.
GTCACGCCTTGGTAGATGGTGCAGTCGTCGCCGACGACGGCCGTCTCGCCGATCACCACGCCGAAACCGTGGTCGATGAAGACGCGCCGGCCAGCATGACAAGGGCCGACATCACAGCGGACCGCTGTCGAGGTTGTCGTAGCGGGTGCCGTAGTAGCTGTGGATCTGGCTCGCCCACGTCTGGTTGGCCATGTTCGGCCAGTGGTCGGTGTCGAAGCCGGGCGCGTTCTCGATGCGCTCCTTGTCGATGTTGAGGGTGAAGCGCTTGTTGACCGTGTCCAACGTCAACGCTTCCCACGGCACGGCGAACAGCTTTTCGCCGATGCTCAGGATGCCGCCGGACGACATCACCGCGTAGGCGATCTTGCCGGTGCGCATGTCGAGCATGATTTCCTTGATCTCGCCCAGGTGCTCGTTCTTCAGGTTGTGGACGTGGTCGCCGATCAGCGTGTCGGCGCCCATCAGTTCCGGGCCGGGACCCTTGTTGCCGTTGTCGACATACATACCGTAAGCATCGCGTTCTGTGTAGCTCATGATGGCCTCCTCTAAGAATGAGTGGCCATTCTGCCCCGCGCGCCACAACCGGTCTGTACGCTGAGACACAGTCGGGACGGATTGCCAAACCGGCCATTTTTGCAGCGTTGCCACGCCGAGTTTTCCGGGACGTAGCGGATTTTTCCGGGGGCAATGCTGAAGAAATAACCGTTTTAGGGTATAATTTCAATTTCCCGCACGTGCCGTTCGGCACTATCTGCAATGACCAAATTTGTCTTCGTCACCGGTGGCGTCGTGTCTTCCCTTGGTAAAGGGATTGCCGCCGCCTCCCTCGCCGCGATCCTCGAATCGCGCGGCCTCAAAGTCACCATGCTCAAGCTCGACCCGTACATCAACGTCGATCCCGGCACGATGAGCCCCATGCAACATGGTGAAGTGTTCGTCACCGACGACGGCGCCGAGACCGATCTCGACCTCGGCCACTACGAGCGCTTCATCTCGACCCGCATGAAAAAGGTGAACAACTTCACCACCGGCCAGATCTACGAATCGGTGATCCGCAAGGAACGCCGCGGCGAGTACCTGGGCAAGACGGTGCAGGTCATCCCCCACATCACCAACGAGATCCAGGACTACATCCGCCGCGGCGCCGAGGGCTACGACGTGGCCCTGTGCGAAATCGGCGGCACCGTCGGCGACATCGAGTCGCTGCCGTTCCTCGAGGCGGCACGCCAGCTGAGCCTGCGCGCCGGCCGCAAGAACACCGCCTTCGTGCACCTGACCCTGGTGCCGTACATCGCCTCGGCCGGCGAACTGAAGACCAAGCCGACCCAGCACTCGGTGCAGAAGCTGCGCGAGATCGGCATCTCGCCGAACGCGCTGCTGTGCCGCGCCGACCGCCCGATCCCCGACGACGAGCGCGCCAAGATCTCGCTGTTCTCCAACATCGAAGAGCAGGCCGTCATCTCCGTGTGGGACGTCGACACCATCTACAAGGTGCCGCAGATGCTGCACGACCAGGGCCTCGACGCCATCATCTGCGAGGCGCTCGACATCAACCCGGCGCCGGCCGACCTGTCGGTCTGGAGCCGCCTGATCTACACGCTCGAGCATCCGAAGAGCGAAGTGTCGATCGGCATGGTCGGCAAGTACGTCGAGCTGACCGAGTCGTACAAGTCGCTGACGGAAGCCTTGCGCCACGCCGGCATCCACAACGAATCGAAGGTCAACATCGAGTACATCGACTCCGAAGAGATCGAAACCACCGGTTGCGCGGCGCTGGCCAAGTACGACGCCATCCTGGTGCCGGGCGGCTTCGGCAAGCGCGGCGTCGAGGGCAAGATCATGGCGGCCCAGTTCGCCCGCGAAAACAAGATCCCCTACCTCGGCATCTGCCTCGGCATGCAGGTCGCGCTGATCGAATACGCGCGCCACATGGCCGGCCTGACCGCCGCCAACTCGACCGAGTTCGACCTGGACACCCCGCAGCCGGTGGTCGCCCTGATCGACCAGTGGCAGGGCCAGGACGGCAAGGTCGAAAAGCGCGACGAGAACTCCGACCTGGGCGGCACCATGCGCCTGGGCGCGCAGACCTGCGCGATCAAGCCGGGCACGCTGGCGGCCGAGATCTACGGCCCGGTCGTCACCGAGCGCCACCGCCACCGCTACGAGGCCAACAACCACTACCTGCCGCGCGTCGAGGCGGCCGGCCTGGTGGTGGCGGCCCGCACGCCGACCGAGGACCTGTGCGAGATCATGGAACTGCCGCGCAGCGGCGACAACGCCCACCCGTGGTACATGGGCGTGCAGTACCACCCCGAATTCAAATCGACCCCGCGTGACGGCCATCCGCTGTTCACGTCCTACATCAAGGCGGCACTGGCCCACAAGGCCGCCGGCGGCAACCGCCCGCACGCCGTCGCTGAGACCCCTGCGTTGCAAGGAGATGCGGCATGAAACTCTGTGGCTTCGAAGCCGGCCTCGACCAGCCGTTCTTCCTGATCGCCGGCACCTGCGTGATCGAATCGCGCCAGATGGCGTTCGACACCGCCGGCGCGCTCAAGGAAATGACGGCCGCGCTGGGCATCCCGTTCATCTACAAGTCGTCGTTCGACAAGGCCAACCGCTCGTCGGGCACCTCGTACCGCGGCCCCGGCCGTGACAAGGGCCTCGAGATCCTCGGCGACGTCAAGCGCGAGCTGGGCGTGCCGGTGCTGACCGACGTCCACTCGATCGACGAGATCGCCGAAGTGTCGGCCGTCGTCGACGTGCTGCAGACGCCGGCCTTCCTGTGCCGCCAGACCGATTTCATCACGGCCTGCGCGCAGTCCGGCCTGCCGGTCAACATCAAGAAGGGCCAGTTCCTGGCCCCGCACGACATGAAAAACGTCATCGACAAGGCGCGCGCGGCCGCCAAGGCCAAGGGCTTGCCGGACGACGTCTTCATGGCGTGCGAGCGCGGCGCCTCGTTCGGCTACAACAACCTGGTGTCGGACATGCGCTCCTTGGCCATCATGCGCGAATCGAACTGCCCGGTGGTGTTCGACGCCACCCACTCGGTGCAGCTGCCGGGCGGCAACGGCACCTCGTCGGGCGGCATGCGCGAGATGGTGCCGGTGCTGTCGCGCGCGGCCGTCGCCGTCGGCGTGGCCGGCCTGTTCATGGAAACCCACCCGAACCCGGCCGAGGCGCTGTCGGACGGCCCCAACGCCGTGCCGCTGGGCCGCATGAAGGAATTGTTGTCGACCCTGATCGAGCTGGACCGCATCACCAAGAAGGCCGGCTTCCTGGAGAACAGTTTCAACTAAGCAGTTTCAACTGAAGCAATCGCAGGCAAACACCCGGCGCGCGTTGGCAAACACAGCTGTGCCGGGTTATATTCCCGTTATCCTTGACTTGTCCATCATGCAACACGCGATGGGCAAACACGTTTTCGTCTAACTTTGGAGAATGACATGAGTGCTATTGTTGATATTATCGGCCGTGAAATTATCGATTCGCGCGGCAATCCGACCGTCGAATGCGACGTCCTGCTCGAATCGGGCGTCATGGGCCGCGCCGCCGTGCCGTCGGGCGCCTCGACCGGCTCGCGCGAAGCGATCGAGCTGCGCGACGGCGATCCGAAGCGTTATTTCGGCAAGGGCGTGCTGCAAGCCTGCGAAAATATCAACACCGAAATCTCGGAAGCGATCATGGGCCTCGACGCCAATGAACAAGCCTTCCTGGACCGCACCCTGATCGATCTGGACGGCACCGAAAACAAGGGCCGCCTGGGCGCCAACGCCATGCTGGCCGTGTCGATGGCCGTGGCCAAGGCCGCCGCCGAGGAAGCCGGCCTGCCGCTGTACCGCTACTTCGGCGGCTCGGGCGCGATGCAACTGCCGGTGCCGATGATGAACGTCATCAACGGCGGCGCCCACGCCGACAACAACCTCGACATCCAGGAATTCATGATCATCCCGGTCGGCGCGCCGTCGTTCAAGGAAGCGGTGCGCTACGGCGCCGAGGTGTTCCACACCCTCAAGAAGATCCTGCACAAGAAGGGCTTGAGCACGGCCGTCGGCGACGAGGGCGGTTTCGCGCCGTCGCTGGCCAACCATGAAGAGGCGATCAAGCTGATCATCCAGGCCATCGAGGAAGCCGGCTACGAGCCGGGCACCCAGATCGCGCTGGGCCTGGACTGCGCCGCCTCCGAGTTCTACAAGAACGGCAAGTACGAACTGGAAGGCGAGGGCCTGTCGCTGACCGCCACCGAGTTCACCAACCTGCTGGCGACCTGGTGCGACAAATACCCGATCATCTCGATCGAGGACGCGATGCACGAGGGCGACTGGGACGGCTGGGCCATCCTGACCAAGGAACTGGGCAAGAAAATCCAGCTCGTCGGCGACGACCTGTACGTCACCAACACCAAGATCCTCAAGGAAGGCATCGCCAAGGGCATCGCCAACTCGATCCTGATCAAGATCAACCAGATCGGCACCCTGACCGAAACCTTCGCCGCCATCGAAATGGCCAAGCGCGCCGGCTACACGGCCGTCATCTCGCACCGTTCGGGCGAGACCGAGGACTCGACCATCGCCGACATCGCCGTCGGCCTGAACGCGCTGCAGATCAAGACCGGCTCGATGTCGCGCTCGGACCGCATGGCCAAGTACAACCAGTTGCTGCGCATCGAGGAAGACCTGGGCGACATCGCCTCCTACCCCGGCCGCGACGCGTTCTACAACCTGAAGTAATGTGGCGCCGCCGGACCCGGGTCCGGCGGCCGCGCCCCAGCCCCTATCGACCATGCGCCTGATCACCCTCGCCCTGGCAGTGTTGCTGCTGCTGATACAGTACCCGCTCTGGCTGGGGAAGGGGGGCTGGCTGCGCGTGGCCGACTTCGAGGCGCAGGTCGGCGCGGCCCACAAGAAGAACGCCGAACTGCTGGCCCGCAACGCCAAGCTCGACTCCGAGGTGCGCGACCTCAAGGACGGCACCGGCGCCGTCGAGGAACGCGCGCGCTACGAGCTGAGCATGATCAAGCAAAACGAAATCTTCATCCAGATCGTCGGCAAGGGCCAAGCCGCGCCAGCCGTGCCGCTGGCGAGCCCGCCCGCCCCGACCCCATGACCCCCCGCTTGCCCCCG
>DATMSN010000576.1:0-1786 GCA_035565375.1 Duganella sp.
TGGCCGTGATCTTCCTGCGCGGCGCGTCGGTCTCGTCGCCTTTTCCTCAGGTCCTGATGGCCGGTTTCGGCGCCACGGGCCTGTGCTTCGCGGTCGCGGTGCTGTGGATCGCCCGCCGGCGCGCCGGGCGCCTGGCCAAGCTGGAAGAGCAACTGCCCCTGGCGCTGGACGTGATGATCCGCGCCCTGCGGGCCGGCCATCCGGTGATCTCGGCGGTCAATCTGGTGACCCAGGAAATGCCCGATCCGATCGGCAGCGAGTTCGGCCTGGTGATGGACGAGACCACTTACGGCGGCGAGTTCCGGGACGCGCTGCGTAGCCTGGCCCATCGCACCGGTTCGTCCGACATCGCGTTCTTCGCCGTCAGCATCGCCATCCAGACCGAGACCGGCGGCAACCTGGCCGAGATCCTGAGCGGCCTGGCCACCGTGATCCGCGGCCGGGCTTCGCTGAACAAGCGCATTCGCGCCCTGTCCAGCGAAGGGCGGATGTCGGCGCTGATCCTGTCCCTGCTGCCCGTGGTCTGCGTTTCGGCGGTCAGCCTGTTCCACCCGGAGTTCTACACCAGCAAGTTTTCCGATCCCGCCTTCTGGCCGATCGTCGGCGGCATCGTGCTGCTCTACGGCGTCGGCCAGCTGATGATCCGTCGGATCGTCACCTTCAAATATTGAGGACGCCATGGACGACGCGCTGAGCATCACTTTGCAGGTCGCGGTCTTCGCGGCCGTCGTCGGCGGCGCCCTGGCCGTGCTGTGGCGTCTCGAGCAGGACGCCCTGATCCGCCGCCGGATTAAGGACGCGCCGGTCACGGCCCAGGGCGCGTCCGACGAGACGCTGCTCAAGACCACCCGGCCGGCCAATCCGCTGCTGTCCTGGGTGCAGGCGCGTCTGCCGGCGGCGCGGAAGGATCAGCCTTCGCGCCTGGCTCGGACTCTGGCCGAGGCCGGCTTTCCCGCGCCGTCCGCGCCCGCCTGGTACGCCTTGGCCCGCATTGGCTCGGCCCTGGGCCTGCCGTTCCTGCTGCTGGTTTCGCAGAAACTGTCCTCGGCCCCGATCACCGGGCTGCAGCTGGTGGTCGCCTCCCTGGTGCTGTGCGGCCTCGGCCTGGTCATGCCGGCGATCTTCGTCGATCTGCGCGCCGCCGGCCGGCGCGAGCGGCTGGAGAACCAGTTCCCCGACGCCCTGGACCTGATGGTGGTCTGCATCGAGGCGGGTCTGGGCTTCGACGCGGCCTTCGTGCGGGTGTCGCAGGAAATCGCCGCCTCGCATCGCGACATCGCCTTCGAGTTCGGCCGCGTCTCGCAGGAACTGCGCGCCGGACGCTCGCGGCCCGACGCCCTGCGGCGGATGAGCGAACGGGTCAATGTCGACGCGCTGCGCGCCTTCGCCGCCCTGATGATCCAGACCGACAGCCTGGGCGCCAGCATCGGCCAGACCCTGCGCACCTATTCGGCCGAGATGCGCGAGCGGCGATTCCTGCGCGGCGAGGAGAAGGCCATGCGCATCCCCGTTCTGCTGACCATGCCGCTGGTGGCCTGCATCCTGCCGGTGATCGTCACGGCTCTGCTGCTGCCGGCCGGCCTGGACGTGGCCCACAACCTGCTTCCCGCTCTAAAGAGGCACTGACCATGCGACGCCTGTTGCTGACGACCGTCTGTTGCGCGCTGCTTCCCAGCCTGTGCGGCTGCGTGGTCTGGCGCGGGGTGGCCAACCTGGTTCGGCCGGGACCCCAGGTCGCCGAGGTTCGAGCCGCACCCGCTCCGGCCCTGACGGCGCCTGACCCGAC
>DATMSN010000577.1:0-1640 GCA_035565375.1 Duganella sp.
GGTCCGTTGTCCGGGCGGCGTGCCGGCCGCCGGCGGCGCCACCTCGACCGACTGCGCCATCACCGTGGCCGCCGTCAAGGTCGGCGACCCGAGCCTGCGTCCGGAACAGTCCAAGGGCAAGACGCTGGGCCTGGTCTGGGACCCGCTCGACGGCACCAGCCTGTCGCTCGACGGCTGGACCATCAAGCGCACCGACGAGATCAACTCGCTGCCGTACGACCAGGCGGCGGCACTGCCGACGGCCGTGCGCAACGACAACAACCTGGTCGTCAACGGCGTCGCCCTGCCCAACACCGGCACGCTGGTGCTGACGCAGGCGCCGTACCGCAACTCCAGCTACACCAAGGTCAGCGGCGTCGACCTGGACATCAAGCAACGCCTGCGCCTGGGCGCCTACGGCCGCGCGGTCCTCGGCCTGACCTGGACCCACATCTCCTCGTGGGTGCGGGCCGAGTCGGCCACCGTCCAGTACCAGTACGCCGGCACCCACGGCAACTGCGACACGTCGAACTGCGCCGGCACGCCGAAGAACAAGCTCAACCTGATGGCGTCCTGGGACCTGGGCAGCCTGAACGTGACCGGCAACGTCAACTACCGCGACAAGATGGACAACACCGCGTCCGCCGGCGCGATCTGCGCCAACACCTTCGTCGGCGGCGCCAACGCGCCCAACGCCAAGTGCGAGATCGCCTCGTTCACGACGCTGGACCTGTCGGCGCGCTACGCGGTCAACAAGCAGCTGACCTTGTTCGCGTCGATGAACAACGTGCTCGACAAGATCGCCCCGCTCGATCCGCAGACCTATGGCGGCATGAGCTACAACCCGATGGACGCTTCCGGCGCCATCGGCCGCTACATGAAAGTGGGCGCCAGCTACAAGTTCTTCTAACCGCCCGGCCGGGTTAGGACCAGCGACAGGGCGGCGCCACGGCGCCGCCCTTTTTTTGTCGCAAAAATGTAACGCCGGGTATCTTTCTGGCCGGAAAATTATGACTTGCGGTGGCGCACCATGCTGTGGCGCAGCAACGACGGCGCCCAATACATTCGCTTCTTTTTTGCCAAGACGCCAATGTTTCGCGGCACTCTTTCCCCCTCGGCACCAAATTAGAGCGTTTTTTGACGCCATTTTGGCGCGGCCGCGCTTCGCACGAAATCCTGCGTTTGTCGGCGATTGGCAAAACTTTCTACGTTGACAGGCGATATCTCAGGGTGATCTGATGGGGAATGGGGAAAACGTTACGTTTTTCTCACTGGCATGTGCCAACAAAAAGATACCGATCACGCCGTGGTCGTCGACATAAGAATTGGGAGAACAACAGCATGATGGTTGAAACAATATTGGCGCGCTCCGTGCGCGCGGTCTGCGCCGGCGGTCTGCTGGGCCTGGGCCTGATCGCGCCCGTCGCGCAAGCGCAAACCAGCGACCAGCCGATGCAGCGCGTCGAAGTGACCGGCTCGTCGATCAAGCGCCTGGTGTCGGAGACGGCCAATCCGCTGACCGTGTTCAAGGCCGACGATTTCGTCAAGCAAGGCCTGACGACGGCGCAGGAAGTGCTCGACCGCATCCCGTCGAACAGCTCCAGCTTTGGCGCCGGCAACGTGGTCGGCGGCAACAGCAGCGGCCTGCCGACCGGCGGCGC
>DATMSN010000578.1:0-5274 GCA_035565375.1 Duganella sp.
CATAGCGGCAGGCTGGCCGAGGCGGTTACCGAGCCGGGCATGATCTCCAGCGGCACGCCACCGCGCGCCGTGCGCAGGTTGACCAGCTTGACCGGCTCCAGCGCGTTGCCGGCCTTGCCGTCGGTCGTGACCGCCAGCGCGATGGTGTTCGCGCCGTTCGGGTTCAGGATACCCGGCGGGATGACAAACGTGCGCTGCGGCCCGATGTGCGCGATGAACTGGCCCATGTTCCAGCCGTTGACGAAAATCAGCGCCCGGTTTTCGCGCTCCGAGCGCGGCCGGGTGGTGTCGCCAAATGCCAGGCCAAGCTGGATGTCGTGGCCCTTGGGCAGATCCAGGTCGAACGAGGTCCGCAGCCAGTAGGTGCCCGGCGCCGGTGGCGCGTCGCCGGCCTTGGCTTTGCTCCAGCCGATATCGGCGGTCCTGGCGTCGGCCGGTGGCAGATACCAGCCCCGGCGCTCGCCGTACAGGCCGCCGTTGTTCATCGGACCGCGCACCACGTCGGCGATGTTTTCGCCGCCCTGGTTGCCCTGGATGCGCCACGCGATCGGCACGGCGAAGCGCTGTCCGCCGCGCGACGTCAACGAGGCCGAGATCAAGCCGCGCGCCTCGCGGTGATAATCGTCGGCCATCAAGTTCCAGTTGTGCGAATTGTTGCGCACCATGACGGCGATGACGTGCGGTCCCTTCGCCAGCTTGTCGCCGAGCGCAAACTTGACGCTGTCCGTGGTCTCGGGGAAGGAGCGGCCCACGTCCAGTTCATGCTGGCCGACGAATTTGCCGTCGACCCATACCTGTATCATGCCGGCGCCGCCAGCGCCGTAGAACAGCTCCAGCTGGTTGGCCTTCGCATCGGCAAGCTCGACGCGGCCGCGATACCAGACGTCGCCGTGGTGGAAGCCGTAGTCGCTCATCGACAAGGTCGGCTGGCCGCGCTCCGGCATGGTCCAGGTCTGCGCCGCCGAAGCGCGGTTGTCGGCCTTGATCCATGCCGAGTCGTCGAACTTCGGTTGCGCCTCGGGGCTGTCCATGCGCCGCATCCAGCGCAGCGCGGCCAGGTCGGGCAGCTTCACCGCCTCCGGTCCCTTGATGGTGGCCGTGCGCAGGCTGCCGTCCGGCTGGGCGGTCACCGACAGGCTTTCGCCGTTGAAGGTGACGGCGGCGGCGGGCGGTCCCCAGATCTGCAGATCGCTGGCCGAGGTGGTATCGCCGGTCAACGCCAGCGTGCCGCCGGCGAGGGTGGCGGTGCGCACCATCGCCGGGCTCAGTTGCAGGACCTGGCCGGCCGGGGTTTTCTGCGTCCAGAAGGCGAGGCTGTTCTTTTCGTCGGCAAGCAACAGCAGCAGCGGCGCGCGGCCGCCGCCGGAAATGCGCACCCGGGCCAGGCCGTCGTGGACATAGTCCAGCTTGAGCACGCCATTCTCGTAGCGCGCCGCCACTTTGCCGTCGATAACGTCGACCTTGGGCGCGCTGGCGTAGCGCAGCAGCGTCTGGCCAGGTTCGCCGTCGCGGCCATGCAGCAGCGCGATATCGCGGTCGCCGTTGGCGAAATGGGTCTGGATTTCCGACGTCGAGTAGACCAGGTCGTGACGTTCCAGCTTGTAGTCGGCCAGCAGCATCTTGGCGTCCTGGCCGTTGAGGCGCAGCGGCACCGTGTACGTGCCGTCCCTGGTCGCCAGGTCGAAGGTGAAGCTGTCGTTGGTCAGCAAGTCCGACGGGCTGTGGACCGCGAACAGGATATGCGTGCCGAGATCCGGATTGACGTTGTGATAGACCTTGACCTTGTCGGACGAGGTCTTGATCTCCGGCCCCTTGTCCATCTTGGCCAGCGCCTGCTCGGCCGCCTGGACGAACATGCCTTGCTGCTTCAAGCCGTAGGCCTTGGGACGCAAGCCGCGATCCTCCGAAATCGGCGCGCCGTAATCGTAGGACGTGTACACCACCGGGCCGGCCAGCCAGCCCCACGAGGTGCCGCCGAACGTCATGTAGATGTTGTGGATGGTGATGCGGTTGATCAGGTTGGTGCCGTAGAAGACCCGCTGGTAGCCGGTGCCCTGGCGCTGGGCGGTGCAATTGTAGGTGCCGTTGGAACCCCAGTAATCGAACCAGCCGCCACCGAGTTCGGCGGCGAAGCCCGGCGTTTTCGGCGACGACAGCGCGCCGATCTTCGGTGAATTCTTGCCGTAGATGCCCCAGTCGGGCGCCTTGTTCGGCCCGGCGGGATCGGCGTGTACATTGCAGGTGCCGCCGGGATAGCCGTCGAACGCGTACATGTCGGTCGGCCCGGGGTTGGCCCAGGGCGCGGTCGAGTTCTTCGGCGTCCAGTCCGGCAGCCGTCCGGCCGCGTTGTGGAAGAACGGCACGCTGATGCCGTCCGCGCGCGCCTTCTTCGCCAGATGGTCCATGTGGCGCACGTGCTTGGGCTCGACCTTGCCCAGCTCGTTCTCCAGCTGGTAGGCGATGACGTTGCCGCCGCCGGTGGTGATCTGGTGGCGCGCGATGATGGCGTTAATCTGCGTCATCCACTCGTCGACGGCGGCCAGATAGACCGGATCGTCGGTGCGGGCCTCGGCGCGGTTGCGGAACATCCAGCCCGGATAGCCGCCGCCGGTCAGCTCGGCGTTCACGTACGGCCCGGTGCGGGCGATGACGTACAGGCCTTCCTCCTCGGCCATTTCAAGCGCGCGTTCGACGTTGCGCACGTGCGAAAAATCATAGACGCCCGGGGCGGCGGAATGGTAGCCCCAGTCGAAATAGAACGCCACGCCGTTGAAGCCGAGCGCCTTCATCTTTTGCAGGACGTCGCGCCACAGCGACGGGTTGGGCAGGCGGAACGGATGGATCTCGCCGGACCAGACCACCACGCGCTTGCCGTCGATTAGCATCGAGTGCTCGTCCCAGGCGACTTTTTTCGGTTGGCCCTTGGGTTTGGTGGCCCGCGCCAGCGCCTTGGCGTCTTCGACCAGCACGGAGGCCTGGCCGATGATGCCGGACACGCCATCGAGTTGCCTGGCCGCGCTCCAGGTGCGCAGGCCGTCGTGGCTGTCGGAGTACCAGCGGCGGCCGCTGGCGGCGTCGCCGAAGTAGAGGCGCCAGGAGCCGTTCGACAGCCTGACCAGCGAATGCGCGCCGGCGGTGGCGCCCCAGCCGGCCCAGTCGCCTTGCTTGACCACCGTCCAGGGGCCTTGCAGCGTTTTGGCGCCGGCCATTTCGATCAGGCCGGTGGCGCCGTCGCGGGCGAGGGCGGTGTAGCCGCCATCGGTGAGCGCGACCACCGTGTCGATATGGTTGTCCGGCAAACCCTGCAAGGGCTGTGGCGCCGACCAGGCGCTGAAGTCGGCGTTCGGCGTCAGTACGTAGCTGCCGCCGCCGACGCGCGAGACGATGGCCTTCAACGATCCATCCTTGTCGCGCAGCCATCGCGGCGCGACCGCCCGCGCATTGGCCGGCAGTGCCAGCGGCACATTGCGGACGAATTGCCAGTTCTTCAAATCGCCGGAGCGGGTAAGCCCGAGTTCGGCGCTGTCGGCGCCGGTGGCGTACAGCACGTAATAGTAGCCATCGCTGTGGCGCAGCAGCGCCGGGTCGCGCATCAGCTTGCTTGGCGGGCGGTAGGCATCGGAGGCCAGCGACGTGAAGGTGACGCCGTCGGCGGATGAAAACAGGCTGAGCCAATTGTCCGACGATCGGTTGAGGCTGGCCATCAAAAACGCCGAGGCGGCGCTGCCGGCGCGCGCCTCGCTGGTCTGCCGGTCCACGTCCGACGCTTGCGGAATGCCCAGCTCCTGGGCGGCGCAGCCCAGCGCCAGGGCCGCGCCACCGATGCCGGCGATGGTTTTTTGAGCGATGCGGGTGAGATTCAGCATGGACCTATTTCAGTGGGGTAAGAACCACACATGATAAGTCGATATGCCTTCCGGGCAACATGCCCTCCGATCAATAAATTGAGTGATTCAGCCGCACCAGCCGAAGTCGGCGGCGTCGCTCGCGGCGGACGGCGCGCGACCGAGCGGCGCAGCGGAGACAGGTAAGCTTATTCCTGCGCAACTATGTCCATGTTACGATCTTGATTTTTACATAAAGGAATAGCCATGGCCGCAAGCGGCGAACAGATGGCGTTCGACAGCGCCGTTATTGATCCGCGCGACGACGGCGGCGCGCCGGCGTCGGTGGAGTTCATCGACCCGGCCGTCGGAGCGCTGCCGCACGACTTGGTGCGGTCCATGCACGGTCTTTACCGGTCGGCCGGCGTCGAGGCGACGCGCGCGCCCCAACGCGAACAGGAAAGCGGCGAGTACGGCGCCTGCCGCCTCGGCCTGGACGGCAGAGCCGTGGTATTCCGCGTGGCTAAGACCACCCCGACCAAGATCGGGCAGTTCGTCACCATCTGGAAGCGGCCCACGCCCAGCGACGAGATCGCCCCGCTCGACAGTGGCGATGGTGTCGACGTGGTGATAGTGAGCGTGGCCGACGCCACCCACAGCGGCCAGTTTGTGTTCGACCGGAACGCCTTGCTCAAGCATGGCGTGATGTCGCGTGACGGGCAGGGGGGCAAGCGCGCCATCCGCGTCTATCCGCCCTGGAGCAAGCCGGTGGCGAAGGACGCGATCAGGACCCAGCAGTGGCAGTTGCGCTACTTTGTCGCCGTGGCGCCGCAGGATGCCGGCGCGGCCGAGCGGCTACGCCAACTGCTTCACGCTTGACCGGCGGTCCCTGGAGACCGCCGAGCGTTAGAGCGATTTCAGGAACGCTAGCACGGCCTCGCGGTCGGCCTTCGACAGATTCTCGAAACGCTGGCGCGAGCGGTCGGCCTCGCCGCCGTGCCACAGGACGGCCTCGGTCAGGCTGCGCGCGCGGCCGTCGTGCAGGTAGCCCGCCTTGGCGCCGCCGCCCATGACCTTGTCCGTGTAGCCGATGCCCCACAGCGGCGCGGTGCGCCACATGCCGCCCTTGGCCTGGCCCTCGACGAACTGGTCGGCCAGGCCGGCGCCCATGTCGTGCAGCAGCAAGTCGGTGTAGGGCCGGATGGTTTGGTTGCGCAGCTCGGCGAACAGATGGCCGGGGCCGGTCTTGATCTCGGCGGTGTGGCAGGCCACGCAGCGCATGCCCTGGAACAACTTGGCGCCGGCGGCGACCTGCTGGCTATCGACGCGGTGCTCGTCGAGCGGCGCCACGCCTTTGGGGAAGCCGCTGGCCACGCTGCGTTGCGCCGGCACCGCCACCAGCGCCAGGTAGTTGGTGATCGATTGCAGATCGGCCTCGGAAATGCCGGCC
>DATMSN010000579.1:0-1638 GCA_035565375.1 Duganella sp.
CTCCGCCGAAGCGGACGGCGAAGCCTGCTACCTGCGTCCGGGCGACGACGGTTTCGAGGAATGCGAAGCTTGCCAATAAGCTTGCGCTGACTAATATATAGATAGAGAACCGTCCCGGCCCGTCCGGGCGGTTGCTTTTACACCGAATAGACGAATTCAGAAGGAAACACACTATGTCGCTGTCCTGGGACGAAGAAGCCGCACCAGCGGTACCACAAGCTGCAGTCAATCAAGCCGCGCTGGCCACCGGCGAAGCCAACGCCGAGCAAGTCGCGCTGCGCGTCAACGCCGACGACAAGCGCATCATCAACGGCAAGACCGACGTCAACCAGCTGGTGCCGTTCAAGTACAAGTGGGCATGGGACAAATACCTGGCCGGCTGCGCCAACCACTGGATGCCGCAGGAAGTGAACATGCAGCGCGATATCGAGCTGTGGAAGAACCCGAACGGCCTGACCGACGACGAGCGCCGCCTGGTCAAGCGCAACCTCGGCTTCTTCGTCACCGCCGACTCGCTGGCCGCCAACAACATCGTGCTGGGCACCTACCGCCACATCACGGCGCCGGAGTGCCGCCAGTACCTGCTGCGCCAGGCGTTCGAGGAGGCGATCCACACGCACGCCTACCAGTACATCGTCGAGTCGCTGGGCCTGGACGAGGCGGAGATCTTCAACGCCTACAACGAAGTCAAATCGATCCGCGACAAGGACGAGTTCCTGATCCCGTTCATCGACACGCTGACCGATCCGGCCTTCACCACCGGCACCGTGGAAAACGACCAGAAGCTGCTCAAGTCCCTGATCGTGTTCGCCTGCCTGATGGAAGGGCTGTTCTTCTACGTCGGCTTCACCCAGATCCTGGCGCTGGGCCGCCAGAACAAGATGATGGGCGCCGCCGAACAGTATCAGTACATCCTGCGCGACGAATCGATGCATTGCAATTTCGGTATCGATTTGATCAACACGATCAAGATGGAAAATCCGCTGCTGTGGACTCCGGCGTTCAAGGAGGAGATCAAGCAGCTGTTCCTGAAGGCCGTCGATCTGGAGTACGCGTACGCCGAAGACACGATGCCGCGCGGCGTGCTCGGTCTGAACGCGACCATGTTCAAGGGTTACCTGCGCTTCATCGCCAACCGCCGCGCCACGCAGATCGGCCTGGAGACCCTGTTCGACCAGGAAGAGAATCCATTCCCATGGATGAGCGAGATGATCGACTTGAAGAAGGAGCGCAACTTCTTCGAGACGCGCGTGATCGAGTACCAGACCGGCGGCGCGCTGAACTGGGATTGATTCTGACCGGGACGCCGGAATTCATCTACAACACGTAGGGCGGATTAGGCGGAACGCCGTAATCGGCCATGCATAAGCCGCCAGCGGCGCGGCGATGGCCGATTACGCTGCGCTAATCCGCCCTACGTGTCTCCGAGGTGGTTGTGATGTCCCTTGGCGTCCACAAATGCAAAGCCCGGCTTCGACGCCGGGCTTTTTCTTTTACACGAACCGCTCGAGATACCCCTCCAAGCCTTCCTCCCCGCCGGCCAGCGCCCCGATGTAGCCGTCCGGCCGTATCAACGCCACATCCCCCGGCGCGAAGCCGTACGCCGCCCGCAGATGTCCGCCGTCGTCGCGCAGCTCG
>DATMSN010000580.1:0-13155 GCA_035565375.1 Duganella sp.
AGCGGTAGGTGCGCGCCAGCCCCAGCGCCAGGTCCGAGTCGTCCCAGTCGAACGGCGTCGGGTCGAGCAAGTCCAGCCGCCGTTCCGACGGCATGCGCACCCAGGCGCGGCTCGGGTGGTTACGGTGATCGTCGCGGCCCATCCAATTTCCTTTTTTTGTGGCGTAGACGCCATCGTACACCTTGAATGTTGAGTTATCTTTAGGCAACTTGAACGCGCGTGCAATACACTGGAGGAACTATTTAGGTCTTATTAACTTTTAACATCTAACATTCGATCAGCTCATGACGCGTCCTTCATATATTTATCAGGGTGGCTCGGTGATGATGCATTCGCCGCTGCAATTGAAAAACGCCGAGATGTATGGCTTCTTTGTGCGCGGCGATCTGGCCAAGCTGCAGGCCACGCTCGACGGCACGCTCAACCGGGTGGCCGGCCGGCGTATGCGTTTCAAGGCGATCTCGCCGTACGTGCTGCTGACGTTCACGCGCGTCAACCACGCCGATTCGGCGGTGGCGGTCGACCAGGCGAAGGGCTGGATCACGGAGATCGACATCGTCACCTGGATCATGGTCGGGGCGATGGACGAGGAGGGCGAGCTGGCCCACATCTACTACTACCCGGCGCACATCTTCGTCGACGACGCCATGGCGCTGATCAACGGCCGCGAGCTGTTCGGCTATCCGAAGTATCTGTGCGAGTACGAGATTCCCGCCGCCGACGCGGACCCTCTGCGCTGTTCGGTCTCGGCGAAAGGCTTCCACCCGTTTTCGCCGGAGACCAAAATCGCCATGCATCCGCTGCTGGAGGTGAACGCGACGCAAAAGACCGGCATCGAAACGCCGGTCCACAGCCTGTTCGACCTGATCGAGGAGGCCATCCAGCTGTTTTTGTCGATCCCCGATTTCTTCAACCTCGATGCCGCCGGCTGGGACGATATCGTCTCGCTGCTGCGCAATCCGCGCATCGACCAGATATTCCTCAAGCAGTTCCCGGACAGCGCGGGGCTGAAGGCGGTGTACCAGGCGATCCTGGCGGCGCCGGCCACCATCGAGAAGATCCACGGCGGCAAACTGCTCGGGTATGAGTATGAATGCGTGCTGCACGCCTTCGACAGCTTTCCGCTGCACGAGACGCTTGGCTTGCAACTGGGAGCGCAGCAGGCGATCCTGCCGTACAACCTCAATTTCGACTTCACGGCGCAGCCGGGCGAGGAGTTGATCGACAATTCGAGCGTGGCGCCGAAGAAGGTCGCGATCCTCGGCGGCGGTGTCGGCTCGATGACGGCGGCCTACTATCTGAGCGACCAGCCGGGCTGGCAGAACAACTACGACATCACCGTCTACCAGCAAGGCTGGCGGCTCGGCGGCAAGGGCGCCAGCGGCCGCAACGCGCAGCACGGGCAGCGCATCGAGGAGCATGGGTTGCATATCTGGTTCGGCTTCTACACCAACGCCTTCAAGATGATCAAGGACGCGTACACCAGCCTTGACCGCCCGGCCGGCGCGCCATTGGCGACGTGGCGCGACGCCTTCAAGCAGCACGATTACGTGGCCCTGTCGGAGCAGGTCGGCGACCACTGGCACAATTGGTCGATCGTGTTCCCGCCGCTGCCCGGGGAGCCGGGTGAGGGGGATCAGGAAATCTCGATGTGGCAGCTGGCGGTGGCCATGATGGGCTGGATCGAACAATGGATCAACAGCATCGACCATCTGACGCGGGCGCTCGAGCTGCCCGACCATCCTCCGCACGGCGGCATTCTGCCGGACTGGCTGTACCATCTGGCCGAGGGCGTGGCCAACACGGTCCACGAACTGGCCGACGACCTGACCTTGGCCGCCAGCGCGTTGACCGGCATGGTGGCTAACATGTCGGCCGACGCCGCCCTGCATACGGAAGTCGAGCATCAAGCGTTGGCCGGCGTATTGGGGGGCGTGCGTGGCCGCCTGCGCTCGCGCTATCGCGGCCTGATCGACGGCGCCGCCGCCGACGGCGACATCCTCGACGACATCCGACGGCTGTTCATCTGCCTCGATCTTGGCATCACGGTGATGAAGGGCGTGTTCGAGGATGGCGTGATCAAGCATGGCTTCGATGTCATCAACGATATCGATTTCCGCGACTGGCTGCGCAAGCACGGCGGCGACGAGGAACTGTGCGTGAACTCGGCGCCGGTGCGTGGCTTCTACGATCTGATATTCGCGTATGAGGGCGGCGACTTCACCAAGCCGAACGCGGAGGCGGGGACCTTGCTGCGGTCGATGGCGCGCATCGGTCTTTGCTACAAGGGCGGCATCATGTTCAAGATGCAGGCGGGGATGGGCGATACCGTCTTCACACCGCTGTACGAGGCGCTGCTCAAGCGCGGCGTCAAGTTCAAGTTCTTCCACAAGGTCGAAGAGCTGGTGCCGGACGGCCGCGAAATCGGCAGCATCCGCATGACGCGCCAGGTCGATCTGGCGGGCGCGGATTACGATCCGCTGGTCGACGTCAAGGACCTGGCGTGCTGGCCGAGCCAGCCGAACTACGACCAGATCGATCCTGAACAGGCGGCGCTGCTGCGGGAGAAGGAGATCAATCTGGAGTCGTACTGGAGCGACTGGCCGCGCGCGTACCACGAGCGCTTCGACAAGGAGTTGCCGGTGTTGACGCTGAAGCGCGGCGTCGATTTCGACCAGGTGGTGTTCGGCATCTCGGTCGGCTCGTTGCCGGCGCTGTGCCCGCAGCTGCTGGCGAAAAGCCCGGCGCTGCTGGCCACCTCCGAGAAAGTCAAGACCGTGGCCACGCAAGCCTACCAGGTCTGGCTGGACAAGGACCTGACGCAGATGGGCTGGAGCACCCAGCCCGAGGGCCAGCAGCCGGTGCTGAGCGGCTTCAGCGAGCCGTACGACACGTGGGCGCCGATGGACCAATTGCTGGCGCGCGAGGACTGGCCGGCGGGTCTGGAGCCGCGCAACACCTCCTACTTCTGCAGCGCGCTGACGGTCGACAGCTATCCGCCGGCCAGCGACAGCGGCTTCCCGAAACGGATGGCGGAGTTGGCGAAGGAGGGCGCGGTCAACCAGCTCAGTCACCAGATCGCGGCACTGTGGTCGGCGGCGGGGCCTTCAGGCGCCTTCCCGTGGCAATGGTTGATCGATGCGAGCGGCGCGACCGGCGTGCAGCGTTTCGACGCGCAGTACTGGCGCGCCAACGTCGATCCGTCCGAGCGCTACGTGATGTCGGTGGTGGGCAGCACCAGTTACCGTTTGCAGACCGACCAATCGGGCTTCTCGAACCTGTTCCTGACCGGCGACTGGATCAAGACCGGCTTGAACGCCGGTTGCGTGGAGGCGGCGGTGATGGCCGGCATGCAGACGTCGCGCGCGATCAGCGGCCACCCGCTGGTGATCGACGGCGAGACGGACTTCATCTAGCGCGCGTTGGCTGTCCCCCGGCGGCGCGTCTCGGGCGGAATGGTGCGAACATCCGCCTAATGTTCGTGGCGATGATGGATGTCGGGGTAGTGTGGATGACTGTGTCGCAGAGGTGTGTGCCGATGCGGATGCGCGTGCGGCTTGGTCGGGTCCCAATCGAAGTCGTGTTCGTGCTGGTGGTGTTCGTCATGGCTATGTGTGTGCGCGTGCGACAAAGGCGGGTGTACGTGCTCATGCGCGTGCGATTCCGTCATGTGCAGCCAGATCCCGACACCCATCAGCGCCGCCGCGATCCAGAACAACGCGCCCGGCGCCTCGTTCAAAATCAGCAACGACAAGGCCGCGCCCGCGAATGGCGCCGCGGAGAAGTAGGCGCCGGTGCGAGCCGCGCCCAGGTGACGCAGCGCCAGCACGAACAGCACTAAACTGAGGCCATAGCCGCAAAACCCGACGACGCCGGCGGCCAGCAGCGTGCTGGTGGCGGGCATGGCGCCGCCCAATGCCAGGCCTATCGCCAGGTTGACCGACCCGGCGACCAGCCCCTTGGTGCCGGCGATTTGCAGCGGATCGCTGGCGGATACTTTGCGTGTCAGGTTATTGTCGATGCCCCAGCACAAGCACGCGCCGATGATCGCGATCACGCCCCAAGGCAATCCTGCGGCGGGCGCCTGATCCCAGGATAGCAGCACGCCAGCCGCCACGATCAGCAGCATGCCGATAACGATACGGCGGTCGAAGTTTTCCTTGAAAACGAACCACGCCAGCATCGACGTGAGCACCCCTTCCATGTTGAGCAGCAGCGACGCCGAGGAGGCGGATACGCTAGTGAGGCCCGCCATCAACAACAGCGGTCCGGCCACGCCGCCGGCGGCGACCGCGCCCACGAACCACGACAAATCGTGAAGGGTGAGCGCGACCGGTTTGTCCTGCGCATTGCGTTTAACCAGTGCGCGAATGGCGTAGCAGATCAGCAGGCCGATGCCGCTGCCAAGATACAGCACGCCGGCCAATGTCGCCGGCGGCATCTGGCCCACCAGCGTCTTGGCGAAAGGGGTGCTGGCGCCGAACAGCGCGGCGGCAAGTAAGGCGTAGATAATGCCGGTATGCATAGATAATTCCGATTGCGACGGCGTGGGGGGCTGCCGCGCATGTCTGGTGGCCGTCTATCCCTTATTCTACGGCCAGTTCGCTGACGAGATCAAATCGGAGCTACGGCAATTCAGACGGTCGTGAGGAATTTGAGCAGCTGCTCGAAGTAGTAGGTCTGCGCATCCCACATGCACAGATGCTTAGCAATCCGCATTTTCCGCTACCATTCATCCACCCATCCACTTCTTAAGGAGCTTCTCGATGACACTGCCTGCAATCCACCGCGTCGTTACCGGCCACGATCCCGATGGCAAAGCCATCATCGCGAGCAATGGGCCGCTGGCGGCGATCGTCGAGCTGGCGGCCATTCCCGGCATGATCTTCCACGAGGTATGGGAGACCAGCGCCACGCCGGCACCGGTCGACAACTGTGCCGATCCGACCACTGGGCCGATGATGCATGGCGCCCCCCAAAATGGCACGCGCATCCGCTTCGTCGACCTGCCGCCCGATACCAACTACCTGGCCGAAGCAGACACCCGCATGAAAGCGCTGTTCGAGGAAGTCAATAACGTCGAAGGCCTGACCACCAAGCCGAACTCGCCGCATCCCATGATGCATCGCACCGAATCGATCGACTACGGCATCGTCATCGAAGGCGAGTTGATCTTGATACTCGATGATACCGAGGTGTCGCTCAAGCCTGGCAGTGTGGTGATCCAGCGCGGCACCAATCACGCCTGGGCCAACCGCACCGACAGGCCATGCCGCATGTTGTTCGTGCAGATCGATGGGCGGTACGCACCCTCGGTCGCGGCGGCACTCACTGGTCGATAAGTTGGGCGGCAACGATCAGGTCGCGCGTTGAAAACCCCTCGGTGAATTTGTTCAGCACGGACAGCAACAGGTTGCGTGCCTCGCCGGATTTCCCGCCCGCGCGCCACAGCTTGGCCAGATCGATTGCCGCGCGCAGGCGCCATGACAGCGCGCCTGTTTCCTCGGCAATCGCCATCGCCGCCAGCAGCATCGTTTCCGCCTCCGCAGCCTTGCCTTGTGCCGTCGCAATGGCGGCCTGAATCCGCAGCACTTCTGGCAGACACCAGCGTTCTTCTTGTTCATGGGCCAGGCTCAGCGCCATCAGGATGGTGGTTTCAGCCTCGTCGACACGCCCGCCGGTGGCGAGCGCCTCGGCCACAACGCTCAGGTAGTAAGGCATGCGGGCCAGGTGATTGATGTTGCGGAAATCCACGATGGCCCGTTGCAGGGCGCTGACGATTTCGGGGGAGGAGCCATCGCGTGCATACGCCAGCGCAGCGCAATAGAAGCTGGCAACGGGCCGCCGGGCCGCCAGGCCGTGCTGTGCGACATGTTCTTCCAGCATGATGACGTAGCGCTCGCACTCGTCATAATCGCCGTTCCAATAGAAGATCGGGCAGGCGTAGGACAGGATGTTGTTCAGCGACAGGTGATGCTTGATTTGACGGGCGTAGTCGACGGTGCGGGCCGCCGTGCGCATCGCCGTCTCGCTGGCGCCGGTGAGCCACTGTACCTGGACCAGCACGCTGCGCACCAGCACAATCGGGTCGGACAGGTAGCGCACCGCGTACGAGCCGAAATAGCGCAGGTCGCGCTGCACCAGCTTTTCCAGCCGCCTGAGCGAGGCGGGCAATTCACCGAGGA
This sequence comes from Duganella sp., assembly GCA_035565375.1. Classification (GTDB taxonomy): domain Bacteria; phylum Pseudomonadota; class Gammaproteobacteria; order Burkholderiales; family Burkholderiaceae_D; genus Rugamonas. The sequence goes on from DATMSN010000580.1 coordinate 6,186, forward strand.
ACAGTTCGGCGATGCCCATGTGGACGTCGCCTTCCGGCAACACCGACGGATCCGCCGCGACGGCGACGGCGGCGAAATTCTCCAGCGTGCCGCGACCGGCATGGTGCTGGCCCGTAAACAGTTGATAGATGCCGATCATCATCAGGCAGCGCAACTGGTAGTCGGTGTCGCCGATCCGCATCGCGACCGTCAGCGCCCGCCGCAGCGCCACCATGGCCTGCTGCTTGAGTCCGCGCGTGAACATGGTGGAGCCGCCCAGCCATAGCTGCAGCTTCATCTCGAACACGGTGCCGGAAAGCCCGGCGGCGTCGAGCTGCGCGACCGCATGGGAAGCATGGCGGTGACATTCTTCAGTCAGCGAGAAATGATTCCACAACAGTAGCCCGGCGACCGTCAGCTGGATCGTCAGCGGTCCGTCCGGCGCATCCTGGCGCGTCCAGATCAGCGCCGCGCGCAGATCGTCCAGCACGCGCCGGTAGCTGCTCTCCCATTCGTCGGCGGGACGCTGGGCCCACTCGCTGGCGGCGCGCTCAATCTTGGCGCACATGTGTTCCGCGTGCCGCCGCCGGACCCGGGGTGCATCACCGTCGCGCTGGAGTTTTTCCAGGCAGTAGGTTTGCGTGGTTTCCAGCAGACGATAGGCGATGTCGTCGGAATCGAGGTCGGTCATCAGCAGCGATTTGGCCGACAGCTGCGCCAGCGCCTCGGCCGTCTCGGCGGACGGCATGTCGGCCACGACCGAAGCGTCGTCGATACTAAAAACACCGGCGAACACGGCGACCGCGCACAGTACGGCGGCCTCTTGCGCTGACAGCAGACTGTAGCTCCAGCCCAGCGTCGCCGTCAGCGTGCGGTGGCGTTCCGGCCCCGAGCGACGTCCCACCAGCAGACGGAAGCGATTGTCCAGCTGCTTCAGCAAGCCGGCCACACCGAAGGCGTCGATGCGCGCCGCGGCCAGTTCGATGGCCAGCGCCAGGCCATCCAGTTTGCGGCAGATCTCGGCCACGGTCGGCGCCTCGGCATCGGTGAGTTTGAAGGAGTCCAGCCGGTCGCTGGCACGATCGACGAACAGTTGCACGGCGGGAAACATCAGCGCATCCTCCGCGTTCAACTGTTCCGATGACGGCGGCGTGCCCAGCCCCGGCAACCGGCGCACCCGTTCTCCATTCAGCTGCAGTGGCTCGCGGCTGGTGACCAGGATCTTGACCTGCGCCGCTTCCGCTAGGATCTGGCTGATGCACGCGGCGGCGGCATCGATGACATGCTCGCAGCTGTCGAGTATCAGCAGCATCTCGCGGTCGCGCAAGGACTTGCACAGCATGGCCAGCACGCTGGCCGCGTTCGCGGCGATGCCGAGCGCCGCGGCGATGGCGCTGGCCGGCAGGTTCGGTTGCTTGACCAGGGCCAGGTCGACCAGCCAGACGCCGTCCCGGAAGGCGCCGATGGCATGCTCGCCCACCGCCAGCGCGACGGTGGTCTTGCCGATCCCGCCGGGGCCGACGATGGTCACCAGGCGCGCGATGTCGAAATCGCGCCGGATCGCGTCGATCGCATCGGCCCTGCCGATCACGCGCGTGGTCCCGGTCGGCAAATTATGCCGGCGCGTGGTCGTGACTGCCGGCGCCGAGGCCAGACGCGATGCCGCGCCGGAGGTCACCGGCACAATCAACTTGTAGCCACGCCCGTTGACCGTGGCGATGTAGCGGACGTCATCCGGCCCGCCGTCGCCCAGGGCCCTTCGCAAGGCGGTGACGTTGACTTTCAGATTGCTGTCATCGACGATCGTGTCCGGCCAGACGCGCGCCATCAATTCGCGTTTGCTGACGAGTTCACCCGGACGCTCCACCAGCGCGGTGAGGATGTCCAGCGCGCGGCCGCCGATCCGCACCGGGGTTTCGCCTTGCACCAGCGATTGGCGCTCCGGAATCAGAACGAATGGTCCGAAAGCAAAGGACTGCAGTCCCGCATCTTCCACTATCGGCGCTCCCTCTCAAAAGTTGGTGGATGTTTACCAGACTTTAATACATGCAGGGCAGAGGTAGAAGGCTTTAACCACTTTTAACCGCTTTTAACTTAGGAGAAAAGTCCGCCAGCGCTACATTGGGTCCTGCGGCGCGCCGGCCACCGGGGTCACTTTGGCGCCCTCTACCTTTTGGAGGAATGATGAAAAAACTTAGCTTGCTTGCCCTTGCTTGCCTGATGTCGGGCAGCCCGGTATTTGCCCAGAACGCCTGCCCGAAAGTAGCGCAGGGTGCGGCTGCGCGGGCGGTGCCGGTGATTCACTACAAGACGGCGAATATCGACGGCATCAACGTCTTCTACCGTGAAGCCGGGCCCGCCGGCGCACCGGTGCTGCTGCTGTTGCATGGGTTTCCCACGTCCTCCCATATGTTCCGCAACCTGATCCCGCTGTTGGCCGACCGCTACCATGTGATCGCACCGGATTTTCCCGGCTTTGGTCAAAGCGACTCGCCCGATCGCTCCAAGTTCAAATACACCTTCGCCAATCTGGCGGATATCACCGATAAGCTGACGGTGGCGCTGGGGGCCAAAAAATACAGTATGTACATGATGGATTATGGCGCCCCGGTCGGCTACCGCATGGCGATCAAGCATCCCGAACGCGTGCAGACGCTGATTGTCCAGAATGGTAATGCCTATGTCGAGGGCTTGGGCGCCTTCTGGGATCCGATCAAGGCATATTGGGCCGATGGCTCGCAGGCCCACCGCGAGGCGATCGGCGATCTGGTGTCGCTCAAGATCACCAAGTTCCAGTACACCGACGGCATGAGCGATGTGTCCCGCATCAGCCCGGACAACTGGATGATCGACCAGGCCTTGCTGGACCGGCCGGGCAATCGCGAGATCCAGCTCGACCTGTTCCTGGACTACGGCACCAACCTGCCACTGTATCCGGCCTTCCAGGCGTTTTTCCGTCAACGCAAGCCGCCGACGCTGATTGTCTGGGGCAAGAACGACAAGATCTTCCCGGAAGCGGGTGCCCATCCCTACCTGCGCGACCTGCCGGCAGCTGAAATGCACATTCTCAATAGCGGCCACTTTGCCCTGGAAGACCAGCTGGACGTGATGGCGCCGCTGATTCGCAATTTCCTCGACCGCAAGCTCTGCAAATAAAAACGGAGAAGGAAAAGGATATGAACAACGACCTGTCAATTGTGCTGGTGCATGGCGCCTTCGTCGACGGCTCTGGCTGGCAGACGGTCCATGCGATCCTGTCAGCCCGGGGCTACGAAGTGCTGGTGGTGCAGAACCCGACGATCACGCTGGAAGGCGACGTCGCCGCGACCGAACGCGTGATCGGCCAGGCCCGCCATCCGGTGGTGCTGGTCGGCCATAGTTACGGCGGCGCCGTGATCACCCAGGCCGGCGACCATCCCAAGGTCGCGGCGGTGGTGTATATCGCGGCTTTCGTCCCCGATGTGGGGGAGTCGGTCGCCTCGCTCAGCGAGCAACCGGCCGAACCTGGCGAGGCCAAGGCGCCGGTCCTGCCGCCGCGGGATGGCTTCCTGATGGTGGATCCGGAGCGATTTCCAGAGGCCTTTGCCGCGGATGTTGGCGTCGACCGGACGCGTTTCATGGCGGCCGCACAGGTGCCGTGGGGGCTGGGCGCACTGACCGCGAAGGTGACGCGCGCCGCGTGGAAAAACAAGCCGGCCCACTACATGATTGCGGTGGACGACCTGATGATACCGCCCAGTGCGCAGCGCCGGATGGCAAGCAGGGCGGGCGCGCGGATGGTCGAGATCGAGAGCAGCCATGCGGTGATGCTGGCGCGGCCCTACGAGGTGGCCACGTTTATCGAGAGCGCAGCCAGGCCGGCCAACTGAGATGAGCACCTCCTCAATCGTTTCCGCAATCTGATACCGGCGCCGGCCGGCCGTTATCGCCTGGAAGACAAGGCCGACCAGATGGTCCCGCTGATGCGGGAATTCCCCGGGCGGACGATACCCACATAACACAATGAAGGAGCACGACCATGCAAACGACTTCCCAAGCGAAAACCAGCGTCCTGGCGACAGGTGGCGGCGCGCGGCTGCTGGATCCCGCCGACACCCTGGTGCTGCTGCTCGATCATCAGTCCGGCCTGTTCCAGACCGTCAAGGATATCGCGGTGGCCGACCTGCGCCGCAATGTGGCGATGATCGCCAGGCTGTGCACCTTGCTGAAGATTCCTGTGATCACCACGGCCTCGGAACCAGCCGGCAGCAACGGTCCGTTGATGCCGGAAATCCACGAATTGGCGCCCCATGCCGTCTACGTGCCGCGCAAAGGGGAGGTGAACGCCTGGGACAATCAAGACTTCGTCGCGCAGGTGCGCGCGACGGGCCGCAAAACGCTGGTGATGGCGGGCGTGTGGACCAGTGTTTGCGTGATGTTTCCCGCGCTCGACGCCTGCGCGGCGGGCTACGATGTCTATGCCGTCATCGATGCCTCCGGCGACCCGAGCGACATGGCGTCCCGCGTGTCGCTCGCGCGATTTGTTCAGGGCGGCGTCAAGGCCACCACCACCAACGCGCTATTATCTGAACTTCACCGCACCTGGGCGCGTCCGGAAGCCGCCGACCTGGCGCAGCTGTATGGGCTGGCCGCGCCCAATTATGCTGCCGTGATGGAGAGCTATGCGCGCGCGCAGCAGGCCGCCCGGGACGCAACTTAGGGAGCTGGGCATGGCATATGGATTCATGGATGTTGCACGTACGCCCGCTGTGTGCGCTGCGCAGGCTGAGATGGGCGCCGATCACCTATGGAGTGATTTCCACGGGCATCGCGAGTTCGATCGCTTCACCGACCAGGAAGCGGCGTTCATTGCGCAGCAAGACACCTTGTACCTGGCATCGGTGTCGGAAACCGGTTGGCCCTACGTCCAGCATCGGGGCGGTCCGCCCGGGTTTCTGAAACTGCTCGACGACCACACCCTGGCCTTCGCCGATTATCGGGGCAACCGGCAGTACATCAGCACGGGTAATTTCAAGGCCAATGACCGCGCCTGCATGATTCTGGTCGACTATCCGCGGCGCGCTCGCCTGAAGATCTACGTCCACGTCGAAACGCTGGCGCTGGATGCCGACACGGCACTGACGAATCGCGTTTCGGATCAGGACTATGGGGCGAAACCGGAGCGGATATTCAGATTGCGGCTGGAGGCATTCGATTGGAACTGCCCGCAGCACATTACCCGTCGCTTCACTGAACCTGAGATCGCCACCGTGATTCAACCACTACGCGAGCGAGTTGAGCAGTTGGAGGGGGAGAATGCGTCGTTGCGGGAAAAGCTCGGCCTTTAAGGCGCCCGGTAAGTGATCCGAAAGGTCCATTGGATAGGAGATATCATGGGGTCAGGCGCAACGATCAATATAGTGGTATGCCATGCCGAGCCATTTGTCGCGGCGGGTCTGGTTGAAACGCTGCGTAAGCAGCGCGACTTTCAATTGGGCTCTTCACTCATGGGCGATAGCCAGTTGGATCCGTTCATTCGATGTCGTGCGGACGTGGTGGTGGCGGATTATGAGTCGGCCGTGGGACTGCTCGCCGTCGCGCAGCGTCCGCGCGACCGCCACGGCGCTTGGGCAAAGGTGCTGATACTGAGCGGCCGCGAGACCGAATCGGAAATCCGCCATGCATTTAAATGTGGCGTCCATGGCTATCAGATTCTTGGTGGCAAGCCCGATGACTTATTCGAAGGAGTGCGCTCGGTTCACAGGGGGATCCGCTATCTTTGTCCGGTCGCTGCATGCCGTCTGGCTGAAAGCGTGGGCGGGCGCAGCCTGACCGGACGGGAGAGCGATGTCTTACGATTGGTAACCGAGGGGTGCTGCAACAAGACTGTTGCCCGCAGACTCGCCATTGCTCCTGACACCGTGAAAGGGCACATGAAGGCGATTTTTCAAAAACTGGAGGCGAATAACCGGACCGAGGCGGCAGCGGTGGCACAACGTCGTGGCCTGTTCAAGCAACCTGGCGCACGGGTCTAATGCTTGCGGATCCCCATAGCGGAAATGTTAAGGCTGCCCATTGCGGCCGAATACACGAAAGCCTGTGCGTTCGCTCAAGAGCTCGTAATAGTCGAGGACAGCCGGGTACGGTGGTCGCTCGATTGGAGCAAGCATCCATCGGTTGACAGATAGGCCAAGCACCACGTCCGCCAACGAGAAGGTGCCCCCGGTCACGTAGGGACCAACAGCGGCCAGTTGACGGTCCAGGATCCCGATGTGCCGGTTCCAGGTCTCAATACTGGTCTGTATCTGGTCACGGTCGCGATGCGTCGGACTGTCGCGCACGAGTGCCATGAAGGCGTAGCGCCAAGCATTGTTCAACTCGGTGGCTTGCCAGTCCATCCACTGTTCGACGCGCGCCCGCGCCTGTACTCCAGCCGGCAACAGTTGCGTGTCGCTAGTCTTGTTGCACAAGTAACGGCAAATCGTATTCGATTCCCAGAGGACAAAGTCGCCGTCGAGGATCACAGGCACCATCGAGTTCGGATTGAGTGCGACGAAGCTTGCCTCCGTGGTTGATTGGAAGCCGGCACCCCAATCTTCCCGGTCGACTTCGATACCAAGTTCGGCGCACGTCCACAATACCTTACGTACGTTGATCGATGTGGCTTTCCCTAAAATTTTTAGCATGAAATTCCCTTTGGCTGGTAGATCCATATCTGCTTCAAACAACCTCCACTGGCTTTCTAGCACGGCGTGTCGTCGGCTGCCGATCCGTTTCGGGCGGCTGCTCCGGCGGATAGGTAATGCGTAACCCGTCGACATGGGCGAAGGGCGTCAGCTTGTGCGGACGCCGCTGGCGGGCGTCGATGATATCGTCGACGCGCACGCCGCGCACCAGCAAGGCGTCCGCCACCAGCGAGCGGTGGCAGCGCCACGGCACCGCTTCCGCGCACATCAGCGCGCAGGGCCTGTCGTGGCCTAGTTCGACGACCGTGTCGACGTTGGCCGCGAAT
>DATMSN010000581.1:0-3591 GCA_035565375.1 Duganella sp.
CGGCCGGCAGCACGTCGCTGGCGCGCAGCAGCGCGGCGAAGCGCGCGCCGAATTTGTCGCTCGACAGCGGGTTCAGATAGGCCGTCGGCACGCCCTGCCGCGCCAGCCCGATGGCGAAGTTAAACACCGAGCCGCCCAGGCATGCCTGAAAGCGTCCGTCGGGTTGTTCGATCATGTCCACCAAGGCCTCGCCTAAGGTTGCGATCATCATGTCCTCATAAGTTGCAGTGGGAAAACTACTCTAGCCGGCACGCCAGAAAGCCCGTATTCGGCCGACGCTCGAATTAATAAAACAACTTGATTTATTAATTTGTTGCGAATATATTCCTATTCGGTTCGGTAGTAAAGAGTTATCACCGCCTACCGAATCGGGCCCCGCCGACAGGCGCGGCCGCCCAGAAAATCAGAGGAGACATCGCATGAAATTGACCCATTTCCTGGCGCTGAGCGCGCTCAGCACAGTCGCGGCCGCAGCCGTGGCCGCCGACCAACCAGTCATCGGCTTGATCACCAAGACCGAGATCAACCCCTTCTTCGTCAAGATGAAGGAAGGCGCGCAACAGGCGGCCCAGGCCGGCGGCGCCAAGCTGCTGACCGGCGCCGGCAAGTCCGACGGCGACAACGCCGGCCAGGTCACCGCGCTCGAGAACATGATCGCCGCCGGCGCCAGGACCATCCTGATCACGCCGAGCGACGCCAAGGCGATCGTGCCGTCGATCAAAAAAGCGCGCGACAAGGGCGTGATGGTGATCGCCATGGACAGCCCGACCGAGCCGATGGACGCGGCCGACGCGCTGGTCAGCACCGACAACCACAAGGCGGGCGTGCTGATCGGCCGCTACGCCAAGGCCGCGTTCGCCGGCAAGCCGGTCAAGATCGCCGCCTTGGACCTGTTCCCGGGCCACCCGGTCGGCATCCAGCGGCTGGCCGGCTTCCTCGAGGGCTACGGCATCAAGAAAGGCGACGCCAGCATCGTCTGCATGCAGGACAGCTACGGCGACCAGGCCAAGGGCCAGACGGCGATGGAGAACTGCCTGCAAAAGAACCCCGGCATCAACCTGGTCTACGCCATCAACGAACCGGCCGCCGCCGGCGCGTACAAGGCGCTCAAGGCCGCCGGCAAGGACCAGGGCGTGATGATCGTCTCGGTCGACGGCGGCTGCACCGGCGTGCGCGACGTCAAGGCCGGCAAGATCGCCGCGACCGCCCAGCAATATCCGCTCAAGATGGCCGCGCTCGGCGTGGAGGCCGGCCTGGCCTACGCCAAGACCGGCAAGAAGGCCAGCGGCTACGTCGACACGGGCGTCACGCTGATCACCGACAAGCCGGTCGCCGGCGTCGACAGCAAGGACACCCGGGCCGGCCTGGACGCCTGCTGGGGCAAGAAATAACCCATGCGCGCCGACCAACTCCGCCGCCCTCCCCCGCCACCCATCACGGAACAGTGACCATGAATACTCGCCTCCAGGGCTCGCTGCCCCTCACCAAGGACGCCGCCATGCACACCCGCCTGCTCGACCGCCTGCCGCCGGTCTCCACGCTCGGCCCGTTCATCGCGCTGATCGTCGCCTCGCTGTTTTTCGCGTCGCAATCGGACCGCTTCCTGAGCGGACAAAACTTTTCGCTGATCCTGCAACAGGTGATGATCGTCGGCGTCATCGCGCTGGGACAGACCCTGATCGTGCTCACGGCCGGCATCGACCTGTCGTGCGGCATGGTGATGGCGCTCGGCTCGGTTGTGATGAGCAAGTTCGCCGTCGACCTGGGCATCGATCCGTATGCCGCCATCGGCTGCGGCATCGCCGTCTGCACGGCCATCGGCGCGCTCAACGGCACGCTGGTGACGCGCATTAAGCTGCCCGCCTTCATCGTCACGCTGGGCACGATGAACATCGCCTTCGCGCTGACGCAAATCTACTCGGGGGCGCAAACCGTCACCGACGTGCCGGACTCGATGATGTTCTTCGGGAACACCTTCCAGCTCGGACAGACCTCGGTCACCTACGGCACCGTGCTGATGATCGGGCTGTACATCCTGACCTGGCTGTTCCTGCGCGACACGGCGCCGGGCCGCCACGTCTACGCCGTCGGCAACAACCCGGAGTCGGCGCGCCTGACCGGCATCGCCACCGGCAAAGTCATGCTGGGCGTGTACATGGCGGCGGGGCTGTTCTACGGCATCGCCTCGATGTTGTCGGTGGCCCGCATGGGCGTCGGCGATCCGCAGGCCGGCGCCACGGACAACCTCGACAGCATCACCGCCGTCGTCATCGGCGGCACCAGCCTGTTCGGCGGGCGCGGCTCGATCGTCGGCACCCTGATCGGCGTGCTGATCGTCGGCGTGTTCCGCAATGGTTTGACGCTGATGGGCGTGCCCTCGGTGTATCAGGTACTGGTCACGGGCGTGCTCGTGATCCTGGCTGTGGCCACCGACCAACTCACCCACAAGAAGGGTTAATCATCATGACGATTTCCACTGCTACTTCCAACACCACCCCGGTGTTCCAGGCGCGCGGCCTGACCAAGCGCTACGGCAACGTCACCGCCCTCGACGGCACCGACTTCGAACTGCGCGCCGGCGAGATCCTGGCCGTAATCGGCGACAACGGCGCCGGCAAGTCGAGCCTGATCAAGGCGCTATCGGGCGCGCTGGTGCCCGACACGGGCGAACTGCTGCTCGACGGCAAGGCCGTCCACTTCGGCTCGCCGATCGACGCGCGCCGCCACGGCATCGAGACGGTGTACCAGGACCTGGCCGTGGCGCCGGCCATGACGATCGCCGAGAACCTGTTCCTCGGCCGCGAGATCCTCAAGCCCGGCATCCTGGGCAAGTGCTTCCGCGTCATCGACAAGAAGAAGATGCTGTCCGAGGCGATCCGCCACATGCAGGACCTCAAGATCGGCATCCGCTCGATGCAGCAGGCGGTCGAAACCCTGTCCGGCGGCCAGCGCCAGGGCGTGGCGGTGGCGCGCAGCACGGCGTTCGCCCGCCACGTGGTGATCCTCGACGAGCCGACCGCCGCGCTGGGCGTCAAGGAAGGCAATATGGTGCTGGAACTGATACGGCGCGTGCGCGACCGCGGCCTGGCGGTGGTGCTGATCAGCCACAACATGCCGCACGTGTTCGAGATCGCCGACCGCATCCACATCCAGCGGCTGGGCCGGCGCGCCGCCGTGGTCAACCCCAAGACCATCAGCATGTCCGACACCGTCGCCGTGATGACCGGCGCCAAGGACCCCGCCCACCTGCCGGAAGACGCCCATGCTTAAAGGAATCGATGCCGCGCTCACGCCCGAGTTATTGAAGGTGTTGTGCGAGATGGGGCACGGCGACGAGGTGGTGGTGGTGGACGCCAACTTCACGGCCGCCTCGCTGGGCCGCGGCAAGCCGGTCATCCGCATGCCCGGCATCGACCTGCAGCGCGCCTGCCGGGCGCTGCTGTCGGTGTTCCCGCTGGACCAGTCGGTGGCGCAGCCGGTGGCCTACATGAAGGTCGAGCACACGGCCGACGGCTACGCCTCCGGCGTGCAGCGCGCGGTCATCGCGCTGGCCGGCGAGCTGGCCGCGGCCGCGCCTCGGACATGAAGCGG
>DATMSN010000582.1:0-3238 GCA_035565375.1 Duganella sp.
GCCGGCATCGACGCCCTCGGCCCGCCAAAAGTCGAGCAGCATGGCGCCGAAGCGGTCGTCGCCGACGCGGCTCAGATACGCGGTGCGCGCGCCCTGGCGGCTGGCGGCGATGACCGCGTTGGAGGTGTCGCCGCCGAAGCCCTGGCGGTAGTTGGCTTCGCCCGGCGTGGCCTGGTTGAACTCCACCATGGCCTCGCCCAACGCTACAAGGTCAAAATCTTTTGCCACTCAAAACCTCATGGTTGTGGATTGACGCGCTCGATCTTCGAGTGCAGTTTATTCAGCGCCGACAGATAGGCCTTGGCCGAGGCGACGATGATGTCCGGATCGGCGCCGACGCCGTTGACGATGCGGCCCTCCTTCGACAGCCGCATCGTCACCTCGCCCTGCGACTGGGTGCCGGTGCTGATGGCGTTGACCGAGAACAGCACCAGCTCGGCGCCGCTGCCCACTTCCGATTCGATGGCGTTGACGGTGGCGTCCACCGGGCCGTCGCCCTTGCCTTCGGAGGTGTGCTCTTCGCCGTCGATCGAGAACACCACTTTGGCGCTCGGCGTCTCGCCGGTGTTCGATTGCTGCGACAGCGACATGAATCGATAAAATTCGCTTTCCTGCGACTGCTGTTCGTCCGAGACCAGCGCCAGGATGTCCTCGTCGAAGATGTCGGACTTGCGGTCGGCCAGCTCCTTGAAGCGCACGAAGGCGGCGTTGACCTCCGCCTCCGATTCCAGGTCGATGCCCAGCTCCTGCAAGCGCTGCTTGAAGGCATTGCGGCCGGACAGCTTGCCCAGCACGATCTTGGTGGCGGCCCAGCCGACGTCCTCGGCGCGCATGATCTCGTAGGTCTCGCGCGATTTGAGCATGCCGTCCTGGTGGATGCCCGAGGCGTGCGCGAACGCGTTGGCGCCCACCACGGCCTTGTTGGGCTGCACGGCGAAGCCGGTGATCTGCGACACCATCTTCGACGCCGCCACGATCTGCGTGGTGTCGATGCCCACCTCCAGATTGTAGTAGCCGCCGCGCGTGCGCAGCGCCATCACCACTTCCTCGAGCGCGGTGTTGCCGGCGCGCTCACCGAGGCCGTTGATGGTGCACTCGATCTGGCGCGCGCCGCCGATCATCACGCCGGCCAGCGAATTGGCCACCGCCAGTCCCAGGTCGTTGTGGCAGTGGACCGACCAGATGGCCTTGTCGGAGTTGGGAATGCGCTCGCGCAGGCGGCGGATGGTTTCGCCGAAAATCTCCGGCACCGCGTAGCCGACCGTGTCGGGGAAGTTGATCGTGGTGGCGCCTTCGGCGATCACGCCTTCGAGCACGCGGCACAGGAAATCCTCGTCCGAGCGGCTGCCGTCTTCCGGGCTGAATTCGATGTCGTCGGTGTACTGGCGGGCGTAGCGCACCGCGTTGCGGGCCTGCTCCAGCACCTGCTCGGGCAGCATGCGCAGCTTCATCTCCATGTGCAGTTTGGAGGTGGCGATAAAGGTGTGGATGCGTTTGCGCTCGGCCGGCGCCAGCGCCTCGGCGGCGCGGGCGATGTCGCGGTCATTGGCGCGCGAGAGCGAACAGATGGTCGATTCGCGCACCACCGAGGCGATCGCCTTGATCGATTCGAAATCGCCCTGCGAGGCGGCGGCGAAGCCGGCTTCGATCACGTCCACGCGCAGGCGCTCGAGCTGCTTGGCGATGCGGACTTTCTCGTCCTTGGTCATCGACGCGCCGGGCGATTGCTCGCCGTCGCGCAAGGTGGTGTCGAAGATGATCAGGCGGTTGGATGAGGTGTTCATGTTAGCTCCGTTGCTGTGGCTGCGTTGCTTGAAAATGCCCGGGCCTACCGCCCTCGGGGTTTAGTGACGTTCGCTCGGATCGTCGCTGTCGATCTCGGTCTGGATCAGGCTGACCGGCTTGCCCTTCGCAAGCCGCCACACCAGCACCGCGTATCCCGACAAGCCATAGGCGATAAAGATCGGGAACAGCACCTTCGGCGGATCGATCGACACCAGCGCGAACACCAGCGCGATCAGGAACACGGCGATGAACGGCACCGACTTGCGGAAGTTGACGTCCTTGAAGCTGTAGAACGGCACATTGGTCACCATCGACAGGCCGGCGAAGACGGCGATGCCCCACGAGATCCAGCGCAGTTCCAGGCCGGAGACTTCCTGGTCGACCATCAGCAGGATGAAGCCTGCCACCAGCGCGGCGGCCGACGGCGACGGCAAGCCCTGGAAGAAGCGCTTGTCGACCACCTCGATATTGGTGTTGAAACGGGCCAGGCGCAGGGCCGCGCCGGCGCAGTAGACGAAGGCGGCGATCCAGCCCAACTTACCGAGGCCGCGCAGCGACCATTCGTAGATCACCAGCGCCGGCGCGGCGCCGAAGGAGACCATGTCCGACAGGCTGTCGTACTGGGCGCCGAATTCGCTCTGGGTGTTGGTCAGGCGGGCCACGCGGCCGTCCAGGCCGTCGAGCACCATGGCAATGAAGATCGCCCAGGCCGAGTGTTCGAATTTCTGGTTCATCGCCATGACGATGGCGTAGAAGCCGCAGAACAGCGCGGCGGTGGTGAAGGCGTTCGGCAGCAGGTAGATCCCCCGGTGACGCGGCTTGTCGAGGCCCTCGCCCCGGGCGCGGCGCGCAAAACGGCTGAAACGCGACGTCTTGGGCAGTTTGGCTTGGGCGGCGGCGTTTTTAGCGCGGCGGCGGGGAAAATTCGGCATAGGGTTCCATTCTCATTATGTGATCTTGCTGCGCCATCATTATAGTGGAGCCGACAATAAAAAAGGGGGATGGCGCCCCATCCCCCTATTCTGCACAAGTTTGCTTATTTGAAGCGCACCTTGCCGACCAGACGCATCTGCAAGGTGGTTTCGCCGGGCTCGAAACTGGGTTCGGCCACGGCCGCCACGGGGCTGCGCGGGCTCCGCGCCGCCACATTGCTCGCATACGCGACCACATTGTTGGCGGAGTAATTGCCGGAACCCTCGAAATCGACGGTATCGAGCACGGCGTCGCCGACCTTGCGCCCCATCGCGGCGGCGATCGAGTTGATCCGCTCGGTCAGGTTGGCATAGGTGGCGGCGATGCGTTGTTCGTCGAGCTTGCGCGTGGTCTCCGGCGCCAGGCCGAAACGCAGGCCGTTGAGCGCGAGCACGCTTTGCGCGGCGGCCACCGTTTTCGGCAAGGTCGCCAGCGTGGTGGTCGTCACCTGCAGCGACTGGCCCACCCGCCAGGCGGTGGG
>DATMSN010000583.1:0-4220 GCA_035565375.1 Duganella sp.
CGACAAGGCGGCGGAAAGCAGGGTCGGATAGCGCATGCGGGCCTCCCGATCAAGCGCGCCGGCGCAGCAGCGCCAGCATCATCAGGCCGGCGCCGAACAGCGCGTAGGCGTCCGGTTCGGGCACCACCGCGACCTCGGCCACATCGACCCCGGCCGCCGCGACGCTGAAGAACGCGGCGTTGTAATGGGCGTAGCCGTTTTCCAGCTCGCCGACGACGAAGCACGCGCGCAGGCCGGTGAAGGTGATGGCGGTGTCGGCCGGCAGGTAGGGGCCGCCGAACAAGGCGCCGAGGTGGGCCGTGCCGCCGCTCTGGTTGAAGCCGTTCAGCGGCGCCAGCGCGGCGCCGGACACGCCCGACAGCGCCATCTGCAAGCCTTCGACGCTGAAGTTGCTGGTGTTGAGGGGATCGCCGGCGTCCTGGTACAGCCCCAGGTTGAACAGCTGGTAGCCGTTGGCGCTATACATGCTCACCGCCTGGCCCGGCAGGAAGGAGTAGTCCAGTTCGACGGTGTCGCCCTGGTGGATGGTCAGCGGGGCGAATTCGTCGCTGGAATAGCGCAGCAGCGAGCCGGTGACGGTGTCGGGCAGGCCGAGGTCGAAGGTTTGGTGGATGACCACCGTGCCGGCCAAAGCGGGCAGGCACAAAAAACCGGCAGCGAGTGCCGGCAACAAAAACTTGAACATGACGATCCCTGGTTACGATGCTTTATTGATAATATGAAGTATTTCAAGTATCGATTATCAGTGGAATCATGTCAAATTGTATTTTCAATATTGCATTGAATCCCAACGGCATGGCCGTAAAAAAAACCCCCGCCTGGCCTGGGCGCGATCTTGATCACGTTCAGGCGGGCGGGGGTTTTTGCGGTGTTGCGGTCTTGCCGACTTAGTCGACTTAATCGACTTCCACGGTCTCCGGCGGCAACGTCGGCGCGGCGTCCGGCGGTTCCGGGAACTCCAGCTTGACGGCGTCCTTCTCGTCCAGATCGACGGTCACGCGGCCGCCGGTCACCAGGCGGCCGAACAACAGTTCGTCGGCCAGCGCCTTGCGGATCATGTCCTGGATCAGACGCGCCATCGGCCGGGCGCCCATCAGTGGATCGAAACCTTTCTTCGCGAGGAACTTGCGCAGTTTCTCGGTGAAGATGGCCTCGACCTTCTTCTCGTGCAACTGCTCTTCCAGCTGCATCAGGAACTTGTCGACCACCCGCAGGATGATTTCCTCGTCCAGCGCGCGGAAGCTGATGGTCGCGTCGATACGGTTGCGGAACTCCGGCGTGAACATGCGCTTGATGTCGGCCATCTCGTCGCCCGCCTGCTTGGAATTCGTAAAGCCAATCGACGACTTCTGCAAGCTCTCGGCGCCCGCGTTGGTGGTCATGATGATGATCACGTTGCGGAAGTCGGCCTTGCGCCCGTTGTTGTCGGTCAAGGTGCCATGGTCCATCACCTGCAGCAGGATGTTGAAAATGTCCGGATGGGCTTTTTCAATCTCGTCGAGCAGCAGCACCGCGTGCGGCTTCTTGGTGATGGCTTCGGTCAGCAAACCACCCTGGTCGAAACCGACGTAGCCCGGCGGCGCGCCGATCAGGCGCGACACGGCGTGGCGCTCCATGTACTCGGACATGTCGAAACGAATCAGCTCGATGCCCAGGATGAAGGCCAGCTGCTTCGCCACCTCGGTCTTGCCGACGCCGGTAGGACCGGAGAACAGGAAGGAGCCGATCGGCTTGTCGGTCTTGCCCAGGCCGGCGCGCGCCATCTTGATCGCCGACGCCAGCGCTTCGATCGCCGGATCCTGGCCGAACACCACGTTGCGCAAATCGCGGTCGATGGTCTGCAGCTTGCTGCGGTCGTCCTGGTTGACGGTCTGCGGCGGGATACGGGCGATCTTGGCGATGATGTCCTCGATCTCGGTCTTGCCGATGGTTTTCTTCTGCTTCGACTTCGGCAGGATGCGCTGCGCTGCGCCGGCCTCGTCGATGACGTCGATCGCCTTGTCGGGCAGGTGGCGGTCGTTGATGAAGCGCGCGGCCAGTTCGGCGGCGGTCGACAGCGCCGACGACGAGTACTTGACGCCATGGTGCTCTTCGAAGCGCGACTTCAGGCCGCGCAGGATCTGCACGGTCTGCTCGACGGTCGGCTCGTTGACGTCCACCTTCTGGAAGCGGCGGCTCAGCGCGTGGTCCTTCTCGAACACGCCACGGAACTCCGTGTACGTGGTCGCGCCGATGCACTTGAGCTGGCCGTTGGCCAACGCCGGCTTCAGCAGGTTCGAGGCGTCGAGCGTGCCGCCCGAGGCCGAACCGGCGCCGATGATCGTATGGATCTCGTCGATGAACAGGATGCCGTTCGGGTTGTCCTTCAATTGCTTGAGGACGGCCTTGAGGCGCTGTTCGAAGTCGCCGCGATACTTGGTGCCGGCCAGCAGCGCGCCCATGTCGAGCGAATACACGACGGCGTTTTGCAGGATCTCCGGCACATCGCTTTGCGTGATGCGGTAGGCCAGGCCTTCGGCGATGGCGGTCTTGCCGACGCCGGCCTCGCCGACCAGCAACGGATTGTTCTTGCGGCGGCGGCACAGGATCTGGATCACGCGGTCGACCTCGTCCTCGCGGCCGATCAGCGGATCGATCTTGCCTTCGGCGGCGGACTTGTTCAGGTTCTGCGTGAACTGGTCGAGCGGGCTTTCCTTGGTCTGGCCTTCGCCGCCCGGAGCGCCCTCTTCCACGCCTTCCGAGGCCTTGGCGGCATCGGTCTGCTGGTCCTTGCGCACGCCGTGCGAAATGAAGTTGACCACGTCCAGGCGCGTCACGCCCTGCTGGTGCAGGTAGTAGACGGCGTGCGAGTCCTTCTCGCCGAAGATCGCCACCAGCACGTTGGCGCCGGTCACTTCCTTCTTGCCGTTCGACGCCGACTGCACGTGCATGATGGCGCGCTGGATCACGCGCTGGAAACCGAGCGTCGGCTGGGTATCGACCTCGCCGGTGCCGGGCACGGTCGGCGTGTTGTCGCCGATGAAATTGGTCAGGGTTTTGCGCAGATCTTCAATGTTGACGGCGCATGCGCGCAACACTTCGGCAGCCGAAGGGTTGTCCAGCAAGGCCAGCAGCAAGTGCTCCACCGTGATGAATTCGTGCCGGGCCTGTCGCGCTTCGACAAACGCCATGTGCAAACTTACTTCTAATTCCTGCGCAATCATACTTCCTCCATCACGCACTGCAGGGGATGACCTGCCTTGCGCGCATGCGTTAAAACGAACTCCACTTTGGTACAGGCTATATCTTTAGAGAACACGCCGCACACTCCTTTGCCGTAGCGATGAACACTGAGCATTATTTGCGTGGCTGTTTCACGGTCTTTGTTGAAATACTCCTGGATGATAGCGACTACAAATTCCATCGGTGTGTAGTCATCGTTGAGCAACGCCACCTGATACAAAGGTGGCGGCTTCAGCGCTTGCCGCTCCAAAAGGGTTTCGGTGTCATGCTTGGTTGCCATACGCTTATATTCTAATGCTTTCGGGGTTGATGCAATGTGCATTTCACTATACACATCCAATTGTTTTCCATCTTACGCGTTTTCTTAACATGGCGCAGATGGCGACCCATTTGTTAAAATCAAGAGTTGCTTTTTCACTAAGCCGATCAAAAGTAGCAAAATGCATACAAATCTGCTTGACTTTAAAAATTGGTCCGCTAACAATGCGTTATCGGCTCCGTGCAGAAATGTACATGTTGATAAGAAGTGAGGCGTGAGGAGGGGGCAAGAAGCTTCTTGCTTTTATGGCTCGTGTGATCCGTTTTAATTTTGAAAGTTCTTTTTATGGCAACAGGTACAGTTAAGTGGTTCAATGATTCCAAAGGTTTTGGCTTCATCACTCCAGATGACGGCGGCGAGGATTTGTTCGCTCACTTCTCCGCAATCAACATGAACGGTTTCAAGACCCTCAAAGAAGGTCAAAAAGTTCAATTCGAAGTCACGCAAGGCCCTAAAGGCAAGCAAGCTTCCAACATCCAAGCTGCCTAAGCTACACGGCACCAGATGTGAAAAACCCCGTCTGCGGGGTTTTTTTTCGTCCGTCGCCCGCTTGGGGTCGAGGATAGCCAAATAAAAGTGTTGTAGAAGTCCGACGTTCCTCCCCTCCCCTATGACTTATCTGATAACGCTGGCGGCCGCCGCCCTGGTCGCGCTGTCGATGCCGATGCGCGGCTGGGCG
>DATMSN010000584.1:0-1543 GCA_035565375.1 Duganella sp.
ACAAGCCGCTCGACGTGCTGGTGCAGCATCTGGTGACGATCGCGCTGGGCGGCGGCTTCCGCTCCGAGGCGCTGTATGACGAGGTGCGCGGCGCCTGGTCGTACCGCGACCTGGGCGCCGCGGAATGGCAGTGGGCGCTGGACTTCGTCGCGCGCGGCGGCCAGACCCTGGCCGTCTATCCCGAATACCGGCGCGTGCTGCCGGACGAGGAGGGCGTCTACCGCGTGCCCGACGCGGCGCTGGGGCGGCGCCACCGCATGGGCATCGGCACCATCGTTTCCGACAGCGCGCTGCAGGTCAAGTTCCTCACCGGCGGGCGGATCGGCAGCGTCGAGGAATCGTTCATCTCGCGCCTGCGCAAGGGCGATCATTTCCTGTTCGGCGGGCGCGTGCTGGAATTCGTGCGCCTGCACGAGATGACCGCCTATGTGCGGCGCGCCAGCGGCGCCAGGGGCGCGGTGCCGCGCTGGCAGGGCGGCAAGATGCCGATGTCGTCGGAGCTGGCGCACGCGGCGCTCGAGCAGCTCCGGCTGGCCACCCTGGACCGCTACGACGGTCCGGAGATGCAGGCGATCAAGCCGCTGCTGGAGATCCAGCGGCGCTGGTCGGCGCTGCCGACGCCCGACACCACCGTCGTCGAGAGCATGCACAGCCGCGAAGGCCGGCACCTGTTCATGTTCCCGTTCGCCGGACGCTCGGTGCACATCGGGCTGGCGTCGCTGCTGGCGTGGCGGGTCGGGCGGATGACGCCGGCGACGTTTTCGATCGCCGTCAACGACTACGGCTTCGAGCTGCTGGCGCCGCAGGAGATCGACTGGGCGGCGCTGATCGGCACGGCGTCGGGCGCCAGCGGCGCCGGCGTCGGCCTGTTCAGCACCGAGCATTTGCTGGACGACGTGCTGGCCAGCCTGAACGCGGCCGAGCTGTCGCAGCGGCGCTTCCGCGAGATCGCCCGCATCGCCGGACTGGTGTTCCAGGGCTATCCGGGCCAGCCCAAAAGCGCGCGCCAGTTGCAGGCGTCGTCGTCGCTGTTTTTCTCCGTCTTCACCCGCCACGACGCTGGCAACTTGCTACTGACCCAGGCGCAGCGCGAGGTGCTCGAGCAGGAACTGGAGTTAAACCGCCTGCGCGCCACATTGGAGGCGTTGCAAACGCGTCAAGTCAGTTATCATGGAACCAAGCGGGCGACGCCGTTCGGCTTCGCGCTGATGGTCGAGCGCTTCCGCGAAAAGCTCAGTACCGAAAAACTGTCGGATCGCGTCGCCAGGCTGGTGCGCGAACTTGAAAAGGCGGCCGGACCATGAGGATTGCAATCGACAAGGCGCAACAGATTGAAGAAGCCGGCACGCCGGGCACGCTGGCGATCGGGCTGGCGGGCGAACAGGTGCTGCTGTTGCCGGAGAAGGCGCTGTACTGGCCGCGCGAAAAAATGCTGATCGTGGCCGATATCCACTTCGGCAAGGCGGCCTCGTTCCGCGCGCTGGGCGTGCCGGTGCCGGGCGGGACCACGGCCGACAACCTGCGCGCGCTCGACGGCCTGCTG
>DATMSN010000585.1:0-2930 GCA_035565375.1 Duganella sp.
GACCTGCGCGGGGGCGGCGCGGCCGAAGGCGGCACCGCCCTGCTGCTGCTGACCGGCGTGATACTGTCGGCAGCCTGCATGGCGCTGGTCACCCTGATGCTGTCGATAGCACCGGAAAGCCGCCTGCGCACCATGATTTTCTGGATGATCGGCGACCTGTCCGGCGCCCCGCTGCGCTGGATGCCCTGGGTGGTGCTGGCCGTGGCGCTGGTCTTCGCGCTGCGCAACGCGCGCGCCATGAACGTGATGGCGCTACACGCCGAAGCCGCCGCCACCCTGGGCATCCGCGTCGGTGCGCTGCGCAAAGGCTTGTTCTTCACCTCAGGCTTGCTGACCGCCAGCGCCGTGACCAGCGCCGGCAGCATCGGCTTCGTCGGCCTGATCGTGCCGCACGCCTGCCGCTTCGCCATCGGTCCCGACCACCGGCTGCTGATACCGGCGGCCGCGCTGGCCGGCGGCAGCTACCTGCTGCTGGCCGATACGCTGGCCCGTACCATCATCGCGCCGCAGCAGCTGCCGGTGGGCGTGGTCACGGCCTTGATCGGCGCGCCGGTGTTCCTGTACCAGTTGCATCGGCTGCGCAAATAATATGATCCGCACACACCACCTTTCCCTGAAAATCGGCCAGCGCCAGCTGATCACGGACCTGAACTGGCTTGTCCAGGACGGCGAATGCTGGAGCATCATCGGCCGCAACGGCGCGGGCAAGAGCACCTTGTTGCGCACCCTGGCCGGCCTGCGCGCGCCGGACGACGGCCACGTGGCCATCGGCGGGCGCGCACTGAAAGACTGGCCGCTGGCCGAACTGGCGCGCCAGCGCGCCTTCCTGGCGCAGAGCCGCAGCGACGCCTTCGCCTACACGGTGATCGAAACCGTGCTCTCGGCGCGCCACCCCTATCACGACAACCGCTATTGGGAGGGCGGCGAGGACCAGGCCATCGCCATGAAGTCGCTGGAGGCGATGGAGGTGGCCGACCTGGCCGCGCGCGACGTGCGCACACTGTCCGGCGGCGAGCGCCAGCGCGTGGCCATCGCCGCCATGCTGGCGCAGGACACCCCGCTGCTGCTGCTCGACGAGCCGGCCAACGCGCTCGATCTGGCGCACCAGGTCGGCGTCATGAAGCTGCTGTCGCGGTTGTGCCGCGATCAAGGCAAGACCGCCGTTATGATCGGCCATGACCTGACCTTGGCGCACAGCGTCTCCACCCACGCGCTACTGCTGATGGGCGACGGCCGCTGGCTGGCCGGCGCCACCGCCGACGTGATGCGCGCCGACATCCTGAGCGATTACCTGGGCCACCCTATCGACGTCGTCCAGCACGGCAAACGCAGCATCTTCATCCCCACCGAGGACAACGAATGACCGACCAAATTAAAGGCAGCACCGCAGCCATCACCGCCGAAACAGCGGCGCTGAACGAGCGCCATCGCGTGCGCATGGAACGCAAGAAGACGATCATCGACGCGCAGATCGCCGCCGCCGACAAGCAGATCGGCGTCATCATTGTCAACACCGGCAACGGCAAGGGCAAAAGCTCGAGCGGTTTCGGCATGGTGATCCGCGCCCTGGGCCACGGCATGAAGGTCGGCGTGGTGCAGTTCATCAAGGGCGCGATGCAGACCGGCGAAGAGCACTTCCTGCGCCGCTTCCCGGACGAGGTAAGCTTCCACACGATGGGCGAAGGCTACACCTGGGAGACGCAAAACCGCGAGCGCGACACGGAAAAAGCGCTGCTGGCGTGGCAGCAGGCCAAGAAGTTCCTGGCCGATCCCGCCATCGGCCTGGTGGTGTTCGACGAACTCAATATCGCGCTGAAATACCGTTACCTGGACGTGGAAATGGTGATCAACGATCTGCTGGCGCGTCCGCCGATGCAGCACGTCGTCATCACCGGCCGCGGCGCGCCGCCGGAGCTGATCGCCATCGCCGACACGGTGACCGAGATGGAAGTCGTCAAGCACGCCTTCAAGGCCGGCATCGGCGCGCAACTCGGGATCGAGTGGTAATGGCGACGACGGCGACAGTTAAGGCGCTGCTGATCGCCGCCGTGGCCTCGGGCCAGGGCAAGACCACGGTGACGGCGGCGCTGGCGCGCAAACTGGTCCGCTCGGGCAAGCGCGTGCGCGTATTCAAATGCGGCCCGGATTTCATCGACCCGATGCTGCTGGAGCGCGCCAGCGGCGCGCCGGTGCGCACGCTCGATCTGTGGATGGTCGGCCCCGAGCAATGCCGCGGCCAGCTGGCGCAAGCGGCCGCCGAAGCGGACGTGATCCTGATCGAAGGCGTCATGGGCCTGTACGACGGCACGCCGTCGTCGGCCGACCTGGCGCGCGAGTTCGGCGTGCCGGTGATGGCGGTGATCGACGCCTCCTCGATGGCGCAAACGGCCGGCGCGCTGGTCCACGGCCTGCGCGACTACGGCCCGGTCGACATGGCCGGCGTGATCGCCAACCGCGTCGCCAGCGACAACCACGCCAAAATGGTGGCCGCGTCGCTGCGCGATATTCCGCTGTTCGGCACCATGCCGCGCCAAACCAGGTCGCTGCCGGAACGCCATCTCGGGCTGGTGCTGCCGGGGGAAGTGAACGATATCGACCAACTGCTCGACGCGCTGGCCGACCAACTGGTGTTCGACGAAGCCGCATGGGACCAATTGCGCGCGATCGACGTCGCCACAGCGGCGACGTCCCCCGAGCCCCCGCCGGCGCTGGCGGGGAAAACCATCGCCATCGCCCGCGATCCGGCGTTCATGTTCCTTTACCCGGCCAACCTCGATACCCTGCGCGCCCTCGGCGCGACGCTGACGTTCTTCTCGCCGCTGGCCGACGAGGCGGTGCCGGACGGCGCCGACGCGGTATATCTGCCCGGCGGCTATCCGGAACTGCACGCCGAGGCCTTATCGCGGGCGCACGCCTGGCGGTCGTCGATC
>DATMSN010000586.1:0-2795 GCA_035565375.1 Duganella sp.
TTCTGGCGGAGACGGTGGGATTCGAACCCACGATACAGGTATAAGCCGTATGCATCCTTAGCAGGGATGTGCCTTCGGCCACTCGGCCACGTCTCCTAGTCGATCACTCAACTATGTCCTTTCCAACCAAACCGCGCTAGAGCAGACGACCGTCATAGTATAGACCAGGACCGTTTCGGTCAAGGCAACACGACGGTTTTTTTGAAAAATTTATGCCTTTTCCAGTTCGAACGCTTTATGCAGCGCGCGCACGGCCAGTTCCATGTATTTTTCATCGATCAACACCGAGATCTTGATCTCGGAGGTCGAAATCATCAGGATGTTGATGCCCTCTTCCGACAACGTGCGGAACATCTGCGACGCCACGCCGACGTGGCTGCGCATGCCCACGCCGACCACCGAGATCTTCGAGACCTTGGCGTCGCCGGTGATGCTGGCGGCGCCCAGCTCGCTCTTGGTGCCGTTCAGGACGTCCACCGCGCGCTGGTAGTCGTTGCGCGAGACGGTGAAGGTGAAGTCCGTTTTACCGTCGACCGACTGATTCTGTATGATCATGTCGACCTCGATATTGGCGTCGGCCACCGGCCCCAGGATGTGGTAGGCGACGCCCGGACGGTCCGGCACGCCCAGCACGGTGATTTTGGCCTCGTCGCGGTTGAACGCGATACCGGAGATGACTGCTTGTTCCATGTTTGTATCTTCCTCAAACGAAATCAGGGTGCCAGAGTTGGCTTCTTCTTCGATGTCGAGCATCGGGTCGGTCAGCGACGACAGCACGCGGGTCGGCACGCGGTAGTTGCCGGCGAATTCCACCGAACGCGTCTGCAGCACTTTCGAGCCCAGCGACGCCAGTTCCAGCATCTCCTCGAACGTGATCGCCTTCAGGCGGCGCGCTTCGGACACCACGCGCGGATCGGTCGTGTACACGCCGTCGACGTCGGTGAAGATCAGGCATTCGTCCGCCTTCATGGCGGCGGCGATCGCCACCGCCGAGGTGTCGGAACCGCCGCGGCCCAGGGTCGAGATGTTGCCGTTGTCGTCAACGCCCTGGAAGCCGGTGATGATGACGATCTTGCCGTCGTCGAGGTCGCGGTTGACCTTTTCGTTGTCGATCGATTGGATGCGGGCCTTGGTGAAGGCGGAATCGGTTTTAATCGCGACTTGCCAGCCGGCGTAGGAGACGGCTTTCTTGCCGATCGCCAGCAACGCCATCGACAGCAGGCCGACCGAGACTTGCTCGCCGGTCGAGGCGATCATGTCGAGTTCGCGTGGGTCCGGCTGCGCCTGGATTTCCTTGGCCAGGCCGATCAGGCGGTTGGTCTCGCCGGACATGGCCGAAGGCACGACGACGATGCGGTGCCCGGCGTCATGCCACTTGGCGACACGCCGCGCGACGTTCTTGATACGGTCCGTCGAACCCATCGACGTACCGCCGTATTTGTGCACGATTAAAGCCATAACAGTGAGGTTTCCGCTCAAATAAAGGTAAATGGAACCCTTAACTCTACATGCCGCAGTGCAAAATAACAAGTCAAAAAGCTCATAAAGTCATACCTTATAGGCATATGCACATACAAAATTTGGCCAATGCAAGGAAATTTCTTATGACGCTTGCCAACGCAATGCGACCCGCCCCGCCCCCTCGCCCAACTGGTTGCAATCCATGCCGATGCCGGCGGCGAACAGCATCTGCTTGTCCGCGCGCACCAGCGGCAGGCGGCCGCGCTCCCACGCCGGAATGCCCAGCGCCTGGTAGTGGTACTTGAGGCCGCGCGTGGGGCGGTTGTGCGCCGGCTTGAGGCGCTCGCCGCCCTTGCGGAACTCGATCACCAGTTGTCGCCCGCGCAGCCATTCCGGGTCCAGCCCGGCGCCCGCATCGGCGGCGAGGACATCAAAGTGCAACACGCCGCCGTAGGCCGGGAACGCCAGCTCGGCCTCGCCGTTCCAGACGAAGGATGTGCCCGGCGTCTGGTCGAACTCGTCCTCGCGCGTGCCTTCCAGGTCGGCCAGCTTGGGCGTCAGGTGCAGGCGGTCGCGGTGGCGTCTTACGTGGCAATCGGGATGGGTGACCAGCAGTTGCGCGCCGTCGCGCGCCTCCAGCAGTTGCGTCAGCATTTCGGACAGCCAGGCCGCGCTTGGCATGCGCAGGCCGCGCGTGCCGAACCAGTGGCGCAGCAGGTTGTAGCCGCGGTCGGTGCTGAGCGTGCGCAGCTTGGCGATGACGATGCAGTCGCCGTCCAGGCACAGCGCCAGGTCCTGCCGCGCCAGTTCGGTCAGCAGCCGCTGCGCCGATTGGGCGTGCTGGGCGCTGCGGGCGAAGCGCTCCTGGAAGCCGGGGAAGGCTTCGGCCAGCGCCGGCATGACCTTGTGGCGCAGCGCGTTGCGGGCGAAGCGCGGGTCGTCGTTCGATTCGTCGTTGATGTGGCCGATGCCGTGCCCGGCCACATACGCGGCCAATTGCTTGCGCGACGCCGGCAGCAGCGGACGCACCATGACGACGTCGGGATTGGCCAGCAGCTCCGGCGCGGCGTTGGCGGCGTCCATGCCGGACAGGCCGGCCGTGCCCGAGCCGCGCAGCAATTGCAGCAGCACCGTTTCGGCCTGGTCGTCCTGGTGGTGGGCGGTGAACAGCAGGTCGACGCCGTGCTCGCGGCACAGCGCGCCCAGCGCGGCGTAGCGCGATTTGCGGGCCGCTTCCTCGGTGCCGGTCTTTTCCTTGCGCGCCAGCTCGACGCGGCGCCCTTCGAACGTGACGCCGAGCGCGGCGCTGGCTTGTTCGCAATGCGCCAGCCAGG
>DATMSN010000587.1:0-5629 GCA_035565375.1 Duganella sp.
GTCGGCCTGCCGCCGGACTGGCGGATGGCGACGCCGCAGGGACTGGGCTTGAGCGTGACGCGCGACCGGCTGTCGGCCATGTATCGCGCCGGGGAATACGAGTTCAACGTCGGGCGCCACGCCAGCGGCGGCACCGAAGCGAGGATTTCATTACCGTTCGCCCTATCGAAAGAGGTCAAGCATGCCCACGCCATCGATTAAGCCATTGACGGCGCTGGTCGTCGACGACGAGGCGCCCGCGCGGCGGCGCCTTGGCGACTTGTTGCGCAACGTCGCCAACGTGGCCGAGATCATCGAGGCCGCCGACGGCGACTCGGCCGTGCGGCTGATCGAGAGCCGGCGTCCGGACGTGGTGTTCCTGGACATCCAGATGCCCGGGCAGTCGGGCCTGAGCGTGGCCGACGCCGTCGGCCTCGACCGCATGCCCGTCACGGTGTTTGTCACCGCCTACGACCACCACGCGATCAACGCGTTCGAGGCCAACGCCCTCGATTATCTGTTGAAGCCGTTCAGCGACGAACGCTTCGAGGCCACCATGACGCGCATCAACAAGCGGCTCGACGAACGCCGCCTGAGCGGCGCCGCCGAACCGGAGCGATGGGACCGGCTGGTGGTCAAATCCGAAGGCACGACGCAATTCGTCAAGGCGGCCGACATCGACTGGATCGAAGCGGTGGGCGTGTACGTCAATTTGTACATCGGCGGCAAGGCGACGCTGTACCGCGCCCCCATCCATCTGCTGGCCGACAAACTCGATCCGGCCGATTTCGTGCGCATCCACCGCTCGGCGATCGTCAATCTCGAAAGCATCCTGCATCTCGAATCGATCTCGCACGGCGAGTTCGAGGTGGTATTGAAGCACGGCGGACGCGCCAAAGTCAGCCGGACCTTCCGCGGCCAGTTGGAAAAGCGCCTGGGACAGGCGCTTTAGGCCGCGCCGTCACGGGCGCGGCGCGGCGGCGTGCTCGCTGTTCCGCTCAATAAGTACCCATCCGGACCTTCAGCACCGCCGGATGCCCGGTCAGGTTGAGGCCATGATCGGTCTGGTCGCCGTTCCAGTTGCGCTCCATGATCCATTTGCCGGCCGCGTCGAAGCGCCCTTCCTCGACACGGGCGAACATGGCCGGCTTGTTGGCGTTGGCGCCGGTGCCGTTGATCTTGACGCGCGCGTGCTGGCCGAAGATGATGAACTCCCCCTCGCCGATCTGCGCGACCGCGACGCCGCCGCTGGGCGATTCGGTGCCGGGCGGGATGTCCTTCATGTCGGCCGACTCGGGCTGCTCGCCGAGCTGCCACTGGCGGAACGACACGGTGAGGCTCCAGTCCTTGAACGCCATCGTCTGCGGCGTGCGCGCGTCGCTTTCGGCGACGCCGTTAGTGCGGCCCTCGAGCGCCCAGCCCGCCCACAGCCGCTCCATCGGGCGGAACGCCGCGTAGATCTTGCCGAAGGGCTCGACCATGGTTTTATCCTTCAGTTTGCTTCCCAGCGGATAGTTGCTGTAGTCGGCATAGTCGACGCCGAACGGCGCCACGCCGATCGCGCCGCGCCCCAGGATCTGGTAGACGTAGCGCGCATAGGTCGGCGAGTTGCCCATCTCCGGCACGAACAGCGCGTTGTCCTTGCGCTGGAAGAACTCCAGGTTGGCCTTGACGCGGCTCGACTCGGACGCGTACAGGTCGGGCGCGGCGACGTCGATATGCGGGGCCGCCGCCTTGTAGATGTCGATCACGTCATACGACGGGCCGCCGCTGGCGAAGTTCTGCTTCCACGGCGCCATCGGCTCGAGCGGGTCGCGCAAGGCGGCGTTGACATACATCGGCAGGTTGTAGACGGCGCGGCCGGCCTTGGCGATCTCCTCGATATAGCTGGCGATCGCGTAGGCGTGGAAATACTCGCCGGCGTACGGGCCGTAGACCTCGGTCCAGGTGCCTTTGGCCGCGCCGGCGACCGGCGACTTCTTGTATGCCAGCACCGCCGGCGGCACCTGCTGGTTGAACGCGGCCTCCGCCTTGGGCGCGTAGTCGCGCGCGTTGCCGTAGGTGCCGACCTCGTTTTCGACCTGCACCATGATGACGGTGCCGCGCGCCTCGTCGATCTGCTTCAGATGCGCCATCAGGGCGACGAAGGCGCGCTTGTCGGCCTTCAGCGTTTCCTCGCTGTGCGGCGACAGGCAATAGGTCACCTTGCCGTCCTTGTCCAGCATGCGCGGGAAGCGCGCGTTGTTGAACTTGACCCACTCCGGCGTATATGCCGGACTGGTGTTCTTCCAGGTGCCGAACCACAGCAGCACCAGACGCACCTGTTTCTCGCGCGCCTGCGCCACAAGCGTGTCGACATAGCTGAAATCGAACTTGCCCTCGACCGGCTCGATCTGCTCCCAGGCCACCGGAATCTCCAGCGTGTTGGCATGGGCGTCCTTGACGGCGCCCCATACCTGCTCGAGCGCACCCGGATAGTTGCTGGAGTTGTGCGCCTGCACGCCGACCATCGTGAACGGCTTGCCGTCGACGATCAGCGCGTGGCGGCCCTCCTTCTGGAGCAGGTACGGGGTGGCCGACGGTGCGGCCGCCCCTGCGTTGACGGCGAACCAGGACAGCGCGCACAACGTGGTAAGGCGGTGTATCTTTTTCATAAGCATGGATCGTGAGAAGAATGATGGTGGTCTGCAAGCGACCATTCTGTCCACGGCACCCGGACGCAACAAGTCCTAAAATCACCAATTGAAACAACAAAAAAACGCAACGGACCAAGCCGCCCGGCGACGGCCGCCGCCGCGTATCGTTCCAGCCCCGTGCGCTGCAAAATCATTGGAACGGTTGGTGAATGTTGTAATTGCACCGCCTGCCGCGCGCCCTCAAAATGGTCCGCCATACCGCAATGCCACTAAACTAAGCGTTCATCTAAACCACGCATGACCGATTACGGCCGCCGGCGGCGCATCGGCGGACAGCACAAACATTCACCAGGGAGATTTCATGCAGCTGAAGCGAATAGTTCTACTCGTAGCGTCGTCGTTGGCGATCGCATCCGCCGCGCTCGCCGCGCCCACCACCATCCGGGCGCCCAGCGCGACGCCGCCCGAGTTTCCGACCATCCTGTACGGCGCGGCCTACTACCACGAGTACATGCCCACCGACCGCCTGGACAAGGACGTGGCGATGATCAAGGCGGCCGGCTTCAACGTTGTGCGCCTGGGCGAATCGACGTGGAGCCTGTGGGAGCCGGAGAACGGCCGCTTCGAGTACGCCTGGATGGACCGCGTGATCGACGCCATGGGCAAGGCCGGCATCAAGGTCATCATGGGCACGCCGACCTACTCGCTGCCGGCGTGGATGGCGCGCCAGCATCCGGAAATCCTGGCGCGCAAGTCCAACGGCGTGCGCAACAACTACGGCATGCGGCAAAACATGAACACCGACGCCCCGGCCTACCGCTTCTACGCCGAACGGCTGATCCGCCGCATCGTGGCGCGCTACAAGGACAACCCGGCCGTCATCGGTTGGCAGGTCGACAACGAAACCTCGAGCTACGGCGCCAGCAACGACGACGTGTTCGTCGGCTTCCAGCGCTACCTGGAGAAAAAGTTCGACACCCCCGAAAAACTCAGCAAGGCCTGGTTCCTGAACTACTGGGGCCAGGATCTGCACAGCTGGGCCGACCTGCCCACGGCCGACGGCGCGCAAAGCACCGGCTACAAGCTGGAGTGGTCGCGCTGGAGCCAGATGCGCGTCACCGACTTCCTGAGCTGGCAATCGGCGCTGGTGCGCGAGCACGCCTCGCCGCGCCAGTTCGTCACCCACGACTTCGCCGGCGCCATGCACAGCGACGTCAACGAGGGCGCGGTCGCCGCCGCGCTGGACGTCGCCGGCGTCAACATCTACCACTGGTCGCCGCAGGAGCAGTACGACGGCGCCCAGCAGACCTTGCAGGCGGACTTCACGCGCGCGCTCAAGCGCGGCAACTTCCTGGTCATCGAGACCAACGCGCAGACGACGGACTGGAGCTCCTCGTTCCAGTACCCGCCGTACGACGGCCAGTTCCGCGAGGACGTCTACACGCACCTGTCGAACGGCGCCAACATGGTCGAATACTGGCACTGGGCGTCGATCCACGCCAACCAGGAGACCTACTGGAAAGGCGTGCTGTCGCACGACCTCGAGCCGAACCGCGCCTACGCGGAAATGAGCCGCACCGGGCATGAACTGCAAAAGATCGGCCCGCGCCTGGCCAACCTCAAGCTGCGCAGCGACGTCGCCATCCTGTGGAGCCGCGACTCGCTCAACGCCCTCAACGACATGCCCTTCGCCAAGGACACGCAATGGGGCGGCGGCGGCAGCAAGGCCGACTACGGCTCGCTGGTGCGTCAGTTGCACCGGTCGCTGTACGACCTGAACGTCAGCGCCGACTTCGTGTTCCCGGAGGCGCAGGACTTCTCGGCCTACAAGGTGCTGATCGTGCCGTCGCTGTACGTGGCCGACGACGCGCTGCTGGCGCGCATCAACGACTACATCCGCAAGGGCGGCCGCGTGCTGATGACCTTCAAGAGCGGCTTCACCAACGAGAACACGGCGGTGCGCTGGACCATGGCGCCGGGGCCGCTGCGCGAGGCGCTCGGCTTCCACTATCAGGAGTTCTCCAACCTGGCGCAGCCGCTCAAGCTGAAGGACGATCCGTATCGCACCGGCGGCGAGAACACGGTGCGGCACTGGGCCGAGTTCCTGCAGCTGGACACGGCCAAGGCGCTGGCGTATTACGACCACCCGTTCTTCGGACGCTGGCCGGCGATCACGTCGAACCAGTACGGCGCCGGCAAGGTGGTCTACGAGGGCACCTACCTGTCGGACAAACTGCAGACGGAGGTGGTGCGCTCGGTGTTGCAGGAGGCGGGATTGACCGGTCCGGACCAGCAGTTGCCGGCCAAGGTGCGGGCGCGGTCGGGCGTGAACAGCTTCGGTCGCGCGGTGCACTACTACTTCAACTATTCGGGCGAGGAAGTGAGCTTCGACTACCGGCACCAGGTCGGCACCAACCTGTTGACGTCGGGCCGGGTCGGGTCGAACGACAAGGTCACGCTGGCGCCATGGGATCTGGCCATCATCGAAGAGAACGCGAAGTAGGCGGGCGCGCCGCGAGCCGTATTGGCGGCTCGCGGCCGATTACGCGCTGCGCGCTAATCCGCCAATCGGGGAGCCGCCAACGGCCCCCGACCTCCACTATCACTCCCCGTCGGCCGGAATAACGGACAACTCCGCCGCATTGGTCCAACCGTTCCGCCACACATCATCGAGCGCGGTGAACCTGAAATACCGCGCCCCCACCGGCGTAAACCGCGCCTGCTGCAAATCCGGATTATTGCGCACATTGGCGAACGTCCCACGCTCGATGGCGGTCGTCCAGCGCACCCCGTCCTCGCTGACCTCGAAGCGGAAATTCTCCACCGTACCGTTGAGCTGCCCATCCTGGCGCGGCAAATAAACCACCCCCGCTATCCGCTGCCGCCTGCCCATGTCGACCGTGACCGCGCGCGGCGCCTTGGTCTCCGCCGTCCACTGCCCCTCCCAGTACGTGCCCGGATCGCCGTCGATGGCCAGCGCCGCGTTGCCAGGCCCCTGCGCGTCGCCATCGGCG
>DATMSN010000588.1:0-2587 GCA_035565375.1 Duganella sp.
GCAGGCCGCCGTCGCTGCTGGAGCCGTGGTCGACGGCCGCGTCCTCCCAAAACGCGCGGATCTCGTAGACCACCGGAATGCCCAGGCGGCGGCCGACGCGCAGCGCGGCAATGGCGTTGAGCGCAGGCGAATGCGCGTGC
Source organism: Duganella sp. (assembly GCA_035565375.1). GTDB lineage: Bacteria > Pseudomonadota > Gammaproteobacteria > Burkholderiales > Burkholderiaceae_D > Rugamonas. The sequence goes on from DATMSN010000588.1 coordinate 141, forward strand.
AGGATGTCCGGCCGCACCTCGCGCGCCACCTCCAACAGGCGCGCCTCTAGGACGTCGATCACCGCCAGTTGGCGCAGCGCCGGCAGGCGGGCCTTGAAGCCGCTGGCGGCCGGCGTGCGGTAGAAATCCAGGCCGTCGACGCTTTCCTTGTCCGCCGTGCTGGCGCCCTGCTTTGGCCCGGTGATCTGGAAGGTCTGCCAGCCCAGCACGCGCTGCTGGCGCAGGATGGCACGGGTGCGGAAGGTATAGCCGCTGTGCAGCGGGATCGAGTGGTCAAGCACATGGAGGATGCGCAGCGGCGCCGACGCCGCTTCGGCGCCGGCCCTGACGCTGGCGGCGCTCATGCGCGCAGCTCCTTGCGCAGGAAGGCCTCGAACATCAGCAACGACCAGATCGGCGCGCTGTAGTCGCGCAGGCCGGCCTGGTGGTGTTCGTGCAGATGGCGCAGGTAATCGGCGTTGAACATGCCGCTGTCGCCCAACAACGGCCCCAATAGCGCGTCGTGCACGCGCTGCTTGAGCGGGCCGCGGAACCACGCCGCCAGCGGCACCGAGAAACCCATCTTCTTGCGGTACAGGATATCGTGCGGCAGGTGCGCCTCCAGGCTTTTCTTGAAAATGTACTTGCCCTCCCCGCCCTGCAGCTTGAGCGACGGCGGCAGGCCGGAGATCCATTCGACCAGTTCATGGTCCAGCAGCGGCACCCGCACCTCCAGCGCGTGCGCCATGCTGGCGCGGTCGACCTTGGTCAGGATGTCGCCCGGCAGATAGGTCTTCAGATCCAGATACTGCAACAGCGACAGCGGATCGTCGGTCGGCGCCGCGTCGGCGTGGCCGCGCATGACATCGATCGCGCGGTAGCCCTGCAGGCCGGTCTTGAAGCGGTCGGAAAACAACTGCGCCCGCATCGCGTCGCTCATCAGCGTCACGCCATGGAAGTAACCCTCCACCAGGTCGCGCGACAGCGCCTCGAAGGTGGTCTTGGCGCGGAACACGCGCGGCGCCCAGTCGGCCTTCGGATACCAGCGCCCCAGCAAACCGAACACCGGCTTGCGCAGGCCGGCCGGAATGCGGCCGCGCACGCGGTGTTCGTTCATCGCGTAACGGTAGCGGCGATAGCCGGCCAGGTTCTCGTCGCCGCCGTCGCCGGACAACGCCACCGTCACCCGCTGGCGCGCCAGGTGGCACACGCGGTAGGTCGGAATCGCCGAGCTGTCGGCGAACGGCTCGTCGTACAGACCTGCCAAGGTGTCGAGCAGCGCGTAATCGTCGGTGCCGACGTTGCCGGTGTAGTGGTCGGTACCGTGCCGCGCCGCGACCTGGGCCGCGTAGTCGGATTCGTCGAAGGCCGGGTCCTGGAAGCCGATCGTGCAGGTGTTGACCGGCTGATCGCTCATGCCGGCCATCATCGCCACCACGGCGCTCGAATCGACGCCGCCGGACAGGAAGGCGCCCAGCGGCACGTCGGCCACGAGACGGATGCGCACCGCCTCGCGCAGCCGTTCGATCAATTCGTGCTCGACGTCGGCGCCGGCCATCGGCGCGTGCGGCGCGAACGGCACGTCCCAGAACTTGACCGGCGCCGCCAGCGGCGCGCCCACCTTTTGCGTCAGCGTGTGGCCCGGCGCCAGCTTCAGCGCGCCCTGGTAGATGGTGCGCGGCTCGGGAATGTAGCCGTAGGCGAAATAGTCCTCGACCGCGCGCGGGTCGATGCGGCGCTCAAGGTCAGGCAGCGACGCCAGCGCCTTGAGTTCGGAACTGAAGGCGAGGAAGCCGTCGGCCGTCAAACAATAATACAGCGGCTTGACGCCGAGCCGGTCGCGCCCGAGGAACATCACCTGCTGGTTGCGGTCCCACAGGCCGAAGGCGAACATGCCGCGGAAGCGGTGCACGCAGGCCTCGCCCCATTCTTCCCAGGCGTGGACGATGACCTCAGTGTCGCAGCGGGTGCGGAACACGTGGCCCAGCGCCTTCAGTTCCACCGTCAGTTCGCGGAAGTTGTAGATCTCGCCGTTGAAGCACACCATCACCGAGCCGTCCTCGTTGCCGAGCGGCTGCAGGCCGGCGGCGAGGTCGATCACCGAAAGGCGCCGGTGGCCGAAGCCGATGCCCGGCTCCAGGTACAGGTCCGCCTCGTCGGGGCCGCGATGATGCTGGGTCTCGTTCATGCGCGACAGCACCGCGCGGTCGATCCCGCGCTTGCCGCCTATATCCATGATGCCGACTATTCCGCACATGATGCCACCCGCCTTTTGAGTTTGAGTTTTCGTTCGCACAGTTCGTCGTACAGCGCCTGGTAGGCGGCCACCATCGCCGGCATGCCGTAATGGCGCGTCACGCGCAGGCGCGCGGCCAGTCCGTGTTCGTGTACCAGCGCCGGGCTGCTGGCGTAGCACTCGAGCGCGGAGGCCAGCGCTTCGGCGTCGCCGGCCGGCACCAGCACGCCGG
>DATMSN010000589.1:0-5221 GCA_035565375.1 Duganella sp.
GCGGACGCGGCGGACGCGGCCGGGGCCGCCGCGGCGACGACGACGGCGCCTCCGGGTCCGCCGGTGCGCAAATAGGCAAGCAGGTAGCAAGTCACGCAGCGAAGAGTAGAACAACGAGAATGTTATGACGAGAAAAAAAATCCTTGGGTCACATGTTAAGCGCCTGCTGTCGGGCGTGTCTGACCACGGGCGCAAGCATTTGACCGAGGTCGAGACCGATCTGATCCAGACGCGCCTGCTGCTGGAGGAGGCCATCGAGAAGCTGTCGTTCAACTTCATGGCCATCCACCAGACGGTGGAGGCGGAACAGGCGACGATCCAGTTGCTGCTCGACGGCGGCATCGCCACGCCCGAGCAGCGCGCGCAGCTGCAGGCGCTGCAGGGGCAGGTGGGCGGCTATGTCAACGCCGCCATCACCAGCATGCAGTTCCAGGACATGACGAGCCAGCTGATCGACCGCACGCTCAAGCGCGTGACCGGCCTGCGCGAGTTTCTCGGCACCCTGGGCGCGCACGGCGCCGAGATGCTGCCCGAGAGCGACAACGAGGAGATCGTCGCGCTGCTGGGCAAGGTCAGCATGGCGCTGGCGATACAGAGTTTGGAACTGCGCAGCGTGTTGCGCAAGGCGGTAAGTCAGCAACACCTGGAGAGCGGCGACATCGAGTTATTCTAGTGGTCGACAAGACCCCCGCTGAACACCGATTGTTTTAAAAAATGGACGCGCGCGTCCAGCATTGATAAGAGTGAGAACCAAGATGGCCAAGACAATACTTGCAGTTGATGATTCCAGTTCCCTGCGCCAGATGGTGGCCTTCAGCCTCAAGGCCGCCGGCTACCTGGTGGTGGAAGCGGTTGACGGCCAGGACGGCCTGGAAAAAGCCAAGCTGCAGAGCGTCGACCTGGTGCTGACCGACCAGAACATGCCGCGCATGGACGGCCTGCAGCTGATCGCGCTGCTGCGCGAGCTGCCGACCTACGCCAAGACGCCGATCCTGATGCTGACCACCGAGTCGTCCGACGAGATGAAGGCCAAGGGCCGCGCGGCCGGCGCCAACGGCTGGCTGGTCAAACCGTTCGATCCGCAGCGGCTCATCGAGGTAGTGAAGAAGGTCATCGGCTGATAAGGCGCGAGCAATGAGCGAACTTTACGGAGTATCACCATGACCATCGACATAAGCCAGTTTTTCCAGGTCTTCTTCGATGAGGCCGAGGAACTGCTGGCTGAAATGGAGCGGCTGCTGCTGGCCGTGGACATCGCCGCCCCCGATGCCGAGGATCTGAACGCGATCTTCCGCACCGCCCATTCCGTCAAGGGCGGCGCCTCCACGTTCGGCGTGACCGACATGACCGAGGTCACGCACATCCTCGAGACCTTGCTCGACCGCATCCGCAAGGGCGAGATGGCGCTCACGTCCGAGCACGTCGACGCCTTCCTGGCGGCCAAGGACATCCTCAAGATGCAGCTCGACGGCCATCGCCTCGGCAGCACCGTCGACCAGGACGCCGTCGGCGACGTGCGCATGATGCTGCAGTCGCTGACCCAGGACGTGCCGGTGGTGGCGCTGTCGCCGGTGGCGCCGGCGTTCAGCACGAACAATGCGCCCGGTCCCAAGGTGGTCGACCACAGCGGCGGACGCCGTTACCGGCTCGAGCTGCCCGTCATGGCGCACCGCGAGGTGACCGCGCTCGGCGCCGAGCTGGGGTTGATGGGCCACGTGTCGATCACGCCGCTCGACAAGGACCGCAACGCGATGCTCGTGACCACGCACGAGAGCCTCGACGACATCATCGCCATCTGCTCGTTCGTGCTCGATCCGGACGACATGGTGGTGACCGAATTGCCGGCGCTGAGCGAGAAGCAGGCGCGCGCCGAAAGGGCCGAGCGCTCCAAGGTCGAGAGCGACCTCGGTTACGGCTTCTTCGACGAGACCGAGCTGCAGCCGCCGCAGCCTGCGACCATGGGCGGCGGCCAGGGCTACGGCTTCTTCCAGCCGCTCGACGAGATCCGCGCCAACGCCAAGGAGGGCAACGACGACGCCAACGGCTACGGCTTCTTCCAGCCGGTCGAGCAGATCCGCGCCGCCGCCGGCATCGTCATCGAGGCGCCGCCGGCGCCGGCCGTGGTCGAGGAGCAGGAGAAGAAGGCCGCCAAGAAGGACGAGAAGGGCGCGCCGGGCGCCGGCGCCGAATCGTCGTCGATCCGCGTGTCGATCGAAAAGGTCGACCAGCTGATCAACCTGGTGGGCGAACTGGTGATCACGCAGGCGATGATCGAGCAGCGCGTCGACACGCTCGATCCGATGGCGCACGAGCGCTTGCTCAACAGCGTCAGCCAGCTGACCCGCAACACCCGCGACCTGCAGGAAGCGGTGATGTCGATCCGCATGATGCCGATGGATTTCGTGTTCTCGCGCTTCCCGCGCATGGTGCGCGACCTGGCCGCCAAGCTGGGCAAGAAGGTCGACTTCATCACCAACGGCGCCGCCACCGAACTGGACAAGGGCTTGATCGAGCGCATCGTCGATCCGCTCACGCACCTGGTGCGCAACTCGATCGACCACGGCATCGAGATGCCGGACGTGCGGCGCGCCGCCGGCAAGAGCGAGTCGGGCCGGCTGTTCCTGTCGGCCTCCCACCAGGGCGGCAACATCATCATCGAGGTGTCCGACGACGGCGGCGGCTTGAACCGCGAGCGCATCCTGGCCAAGGCCGCGCAAAACGGCCTGCCGCTGGCTGATCCCGAGAACATGAAAGACGCCGAGGTCTGGCAACTGATCTTCGCGCCCGGCTTCTCGACCGCCGAGGTGGTGACCGACGTCTCCGGCCGCGGCGTCGGCATGGATGTCGTCAAGCGCAACATCACCGCCATGGGCGGCGTGGTCGACATCCGCTCGGCCAAGGGCTTCGGCACGACGATCTCGATCTCGCTGCCGTTGACCCTGGCGATCCTGGACGGCATGTCGATCCGGGTCGGCGAGGAGGTCTACATCCTGCCGCTGGGCTTTGTGGTCGAGTCGCTGCAGCCGGTGGCCGACGACGTCAAGGAAATCAGCGGCAAGGGCCGCGTCATCAAGGTGCGCGGCGAGTACCTGCCGCTGGTGCCGCTGTACCAGATGTTCGACATCACGCCGCGCTTCACCGATCCGACCCAGGGCATCGTGGTCATCATCGAGACGGACGGCCGCAAGGCGGGCCTGTTCGTCGACGACCTGGTCGGCCAGCAGCAGGTGGTGGTCAAGAACCTCGAGTCGAATTACCGCAAGGTGGCCGGCATTTCCGGGGCCACGATCCTGGGCGACGGCGGCGTGTCGCTGATTCTCGATGTCGCCGCACTGATACGCTCGTCGCGCCAACTGTCGGACGAGCAGATTTTCTCCTGACGACTTACCGCAACATAGATAGGAAACCATCATGGCAGACGTACTAACCACCGGCGCGAACGAAATCGCCGGGCACGAATACCTGGCGTTCACGCTCGGCTCGGAGGAATACGGCATCGACATCCTCAAGGTGCAGGAGATCCGCGGCTACGAAGTGGTCACCCGCATCGCCAACGCGCCCGAGTTCATCAAGGGCGTCATCAACCTGCGCGGCATCATCATCCCGGTGGTGGACATGCGCATCAAGTTCAACCTGGGCGAGCCGGTGTACGACCAGTTCACCGTCGTCATCATCTTGAACATCAACGGCCGCGTGGTCGGCATGGTGGTCGATTCGGTGTCCGACGTGACCACCCTGACGCCCGAGCAGGTCAAGCCGGCGCCGGAGATGGGCACCGCCTTCAGCTCCGACTACATGATCGGCCTGGGCACCATCGACGAGCGCATGCTGATCCTGGTGAACATCGACAAGCTGATGTCGAGCGCCGAAATGGGTTTGATGGAACAGTTGGCGGCCTAAACCTTGCCCCGAAGCGGTCGGCAGTCGCCCGCGGCAGCGCCCCACAGAGGGCGCGCCAAAAGATTGCACAATCACCGGACAGGCAGCGCCGCTCCGGCGAGCACACGCACAGACAGCATAGGGGAGAAATATCATGAATTTACGCGATTTCACCATCGGTACGCGGCTGCGCATCGGCTTCGGCGGCATTTTGCTGATCCTGGTGGCGATGGTCTTGATGACCAACTACCTCAACTTCAGCAACAAGAGCAAGCTGACCACGGGCCTGGCGCTGAGCACCGCCAAGAACCTGCAGGCGGGCGCGATGAAAAGCGCGATGCTCGAAACCGGCATCGCCATGCGCAACATCGGCCTGCAATCGGACGTGAGCCTGATGCAGAAGGAGGAGCAAAAGGTCAAGGACCAGCGCGGGCGCTACGACAAGGCGGTCGCCGACCTCAAGGCGCTGGGCCTGAACGACGACGAGACCAAGGTGCTGGCCGAGATCTCCAAGCTCGACGCCGACACCGACAGCGCCTTCAAGGAGGCGATCGGCCAGGTGCTGGCGTTTAACAGCGAGGGCGCGGCCAAGGTCATCTCCGGCCGCATCGATCCGCTCAACCAGCAGACGCTGGGCCAGATCAACAAGCTGGTCGACATGCAGCAGGCCAACGCCAAGCACGTGATGGAAGGTTCCGTCACGGCCGACCGCTCGCTGATGTTCGTGCTGTTCGGCATCGGCGCGGTGGCCGTGGCGCTGGGCGTGGTGTGCGCCGTGGTCATCACCCGCTCGATCGTGGTGCCGCTGTCGGGCGCGGTGCAGGTGGCGCAGCGCGTCGCCGCCGGCGAGCTGACCTCGGAGGTGACGGTCGTCGGCAAGGACGAGACGAGCGAACTGCTGCAGGCGCTCAAGGACATGAACGAGAGCCTGGCCAAGACGGTGGGCGAGGTGCGCGGCGGCACCGAACTGATCACCACGGCGTCGCACGAGATCGCCGCCGGCAACGCCGACCTGTCGTCGCGCACCGAGTCGCAGGCCAGCTCGCTGGAGCAGACCGCCTCGTCGATGGAGGAACTGACCTCGACCGTCAAGCAGAACGCCGACAACGCGCGCCAGGCCAACCAGCTGGCCGTGACGGCCTCGTCGGTGGCGGAGAAGGGCGGCAGCGTGGTGTCGCAGGTGGTCGAGACGATGGGCTCGATCAAGGCCAGCTCGAGCAAGATCGTCGACATCATCGGCGTGATCGACGGCATCGCCTTCCAGACCAACATCCTGGCGCTCAACGCGGCCGTCGAGGCGGCGCGCGCCGGCGAGCAGGGCCGCGGCTTCGCGGTGGTCGCC
>DATMSN010000590.1:0-14691 GCA_035565375.1 Duganella sp.
CCGACGCTGTCCTGACATTTCCCCGCAGCACGCGCTGCCGCGCTCCCCGCCGGGAGCGATCCGCGCGCGTCCGCCTTTTCATCACTGCCAGGATATTTATGCAACGACGTTTCTTCATCTCGACGTTGACGGCGCTCGCCATGCTGCCCGCCGCCGCCATGGCGGCGCCGGCCTACAACGGCATCGACGTCACCGGCTCGGCCATCGGGCCGGACTACCAGCTGTTTTACGCGGACGGCAAACCGGCCTCGCTGCGCGACTTCAAAGGCAAATACGTGATGCTGTTCTTCGGCTTCACGCAATGCCCGGACGTCTGTCCGACGGCGCTGACGCGCGCCGTGGAAATCAAGCGCCTGCTGGGCGCCGACGGCAACAAGCTGCAAATCGTCTTCGCCACCGTCGATCCGGAGCGCGATACCGGCGCCCTGCTGGCCGAATACATGCGCGCATTCGACCCGACCTTCGTCAGCGTGCGCGGCAACGCCGCCCAGACCGCCAAGGCCGCCGCCGACTTCAAGATCTTCTATCGCAAGGTCCCCAGCGGCAGCTCGTACTCGATGGACCATACGGCCATTACCTATGTGTTCGATGCCGACGGCAAGATCCGCCTCGCCTTCAAACACGACCAAACCGCCCAGCAATGCGCCGACGACCTGCGCAAACTGATGGCACCACAACGCCCAACGGGCTTTCTGAAAGGACTATTCCAATGAAAAAACTGCTCCCCCTGCTGCTGCTCGCCGCCCTGCCCGCCCTGGCCCAAGTGACCGTGGCCGAACCGTGGGTGCGCGCCACCGTCGCCGCGCAAAAAGCCACCGGTGCCTTCATGACCTTGACCTCGTCGCAAGGCGCCAAACTGGTCGGCGTCAGCTCGCCGGCCGCCGGCGCGGTCGAGGTGCACGAGATGAAAATGGTCGACGATGTGATGCGCATGCGCCAAATCACCGCGCTGGAACTGCCGGCCGGCAAACCGGTCGCGCTCAGTCCCGGCGGCTATCACTTGATGTTGCTGGAGTTGAAGCAACCGCTGAAGGAGGGCGCCACCGTGCCGCTGACGCTGGAAATCGAAGACGCGCGCAAGGTGCGCAGCAAGATCGTGGTGGACGCGCCGGTCAAGCCGCTCAATGCGGCAGCCATGCACCACTAGTCAATCCCATGACGCCGGCCGCCCACCAGCCGGCGCAAACAATGGGCAGATAAGGCCAGGACCGCAGCGAGATTTTCCAGTCGACGGTGGACGGCCAGAAGGCCAGGAACTGCGGCGCCACGGCGAACGCCAGCGCCACGTCGACCCAATGGAACTGCAGGCCGCCACGGGTGCGCCACCACGCCACGACGAACGGCAGCAGCACCACCACGAACGGCGCCAGTGCGGACGGCGCCGCGTTATACCAGCGCACCCGCGTCAGGCGCACCGAACCCAGCTCCCAGCCCTGCCCGACCCGGCGCGGCATCACCGTGAAGGCGGCGGGCCGGGCGCCGGACGTCGGCACCGATCATCAAGCAACCAAGTCTGGTCTATAGGCCCACACTCGCTCTACCTCGGTATTCCTTGGATTGCGCAGGCTCCGCCAGATAGAACTCAGTTCCCCCAATCTGACGCGCCTCCTGACGCATATCGCCGATCATCCCGTCAACCAGGTTTGTGGATGAGATCCTTGGCTAACTTGCTGCTTTATTCAAGGCTAACCTACACATTACCTTTAAGGCGTACAGTCTGCGGGGTCTTGCCTGTCCAAGATTGGAACGCTCTGGCAAACGAGTTAGAGTCCTCAAAGCCCAGCAGGAAAGAGATTTCAGCGCTCGACATTTCTGTATTGCGCAGATAATGTTGGGCAAGTGACTGTCGTAACGTATCGAGCGTCTGTTGGAAGCTGCTCCCCTCATCCTGAAGCCGGCGCTGGAGGGTACGGACGCTTACCGCGAGTTTTCGACTGACCGATTGCATGGACACCTCACCAGCAGGTATTGCTTCTAGCAATGCGCCGCGCACCCGCTCCACCATACTTGCCGTTTTATCCAGATCCGCCAATCTCTGGCGTAGAGACGGCTCAAAAAACAACCACATTTTGTGATTTTCTGTAAGGAACGGCCGCTCCATATCTTCATTCGAAAATACCAGGGTAGCCAGCGGAGCGTCAGTGACTGCAATGCCGAAATAGCGCTGGTAAGCCAGCCCGTGACGGCTCTCATCAACCGCCGAGGGCCAGCTCACGCGCCGGGGGAGCACATGGCTCCGTGTAGCCAACCGCGCCAGCTGGACGAAGAACACCAGCTTAAATGTCAGGAACACTAAAGGTGGCGGCTGGGTATGGTCCATGAAATCGATGGTGACCGTTGTGTGAGCAACGCTGCGGTCGACGCCTATGACCATCGGCGCGATCAGTTTGACATATTTGGCAGTCCGTTCGAGCGCGCCGGCCAGGTTTGCGCTGCATAGCGCGGCAAATAATTCGGGATCGAACCAGTCGGACGACATGACCTTCGCTATTTGCAATGCAGCCGGTAGCTCTAGATCAATAGATGCAGCCTCGGCATCGATCGCTGTCCAAAGCTTAAAGAAATTGACCGGGTCCAGACGCACGTTTTGGCGGGCGAACAGATCACCCGGTAGCTGTGCGCGACGCAGAACCGGCGACGCTTCAATACCGGCGTCCTGCATCAACAGGCGCCAGCCTGACCAGATTGCATAGTCAAGCGTCCGGCCCTGGCGAGCGGCGGATGTATGGGCGGTTTTAGTATTCACAGGATGAGTGTATCTCGCGAAATATGCCAGTGCAACAGCGGAACGCGCCAATTTCAAGCGGTTTCGATTGGCGCGTTTCGCGTTCAAATTGGCGTGTTCGGCTAGTGAGGCGGACGTGAATTGCAGGCAAAGTGACGGCAACGGTGAGGGCAAAAGGATGACGTGCCCCGTAATTACCAAATTCACTTGCTATTTAACCCAACCAATACGGGATAACACAATGAAAAAGACAGTATTAATAACCGGTGCGTCGTCCGGTTTCGGTTTGCTGCTGGCCAATAAACTTCATCACGAAGGCTACACGGTGATTGGCACTTCCCGCCAGCCGGAAAAATATGTAAAAAGCCTGCCGTTCAAGTTGCTGCGCCTCGATCTCGACGATGACACCTCGATCGCATCGTTGACGCTGGAGCTGTTCACGCATATCCGGCACCTCGATGTCTTGATCAATAACGCTGGTTACATGGTGACGGGCATCGCGGAGGAAACGCCCATCGAAGTCGGACGACAACAGTTCGAGACCAATTTCTGGGGCACCGTCAAGCTGACCAACGCCTTGCTGCCGCACTTCCGCAAGCAAAAAAGCGGTCAGATCGTTACGGTGAGTTCTATCGTCGGCTTGATTGGCCCCCCGAACCTGTCCTACTACTCGGCATCGAAACACGCTTTGGAAGGCTACCTCAAGGCGCTGCGTTTTGAGTTGAACGACTTTAATATCCAGGTCAGTATGGTGGAGCCGGTCTGGTTCAAGACCAACTTGGCCGAGAATTCGGTCTCGTCGGCTGGCCGCAATATCGCAGACTACGATAGCTACCGCAAGCAGGTACGCGCGGCGACCCAAAAAGGCATCGACGACGCCGAGGCGCCCGATGCGGTCATCAGCACCATCAGCAAGATTATCGAAACCAAAGCGCCGAAGTTCAGCAACCCGGTGGGCAAGATGACCGGCATGATTCTCTTTTTGCAGAGCTATGCACCCAAAATGTTCGAGGGCGCGATTCTCAAGAGCGTCAAGACCGCAGCGTAAATTTTGTGCCATTCGCCGGTATAAATCTTTCGCGTACCACCGCTTGCGCCGGCGACGACATCGTTTTCGGGGGCGACCTGGTGGAATTTGATCAGGATGCCAAGATCACCGATTTGATGGTCATGAGTATTTATGAACCAGCTGGCCGGGCCTTCAGCAACGCCTGCCTGTCTTTGGCAAGATGTACCAAGACGTCGGGCTTGAGGTCGAAGGCAATATGGGCTATTACGTCGGCGAAGGAAACAAGCGGTTGCAAGCAAATGAAAAGGCTAGAAAATGAAATATTACCTCTGCAAATTCGTACCGCCGCGCACTGATTTTCTCTCCACGATGTCGACCGATGAACTGACGTGGATGAAACAACACGCCGATTTTCTCAACGACCTGCTCGCTAAAAACGTGATCGTCGCGCACGGTCCCGTGATCGACGAGACCGGCGGTTACGGCGTCTCGCTGTACCAGATCGCCGATAACGAAGACATCGCGTCGTTCACAGCGCAAGACCCGATTGTGAAAAACGGCGTGGGTCATTACGAACACTACGTGATGCTGCATCTGGCGTCGCGTCCCTAAACCCCTTTTCGGAAAATCACTACCATGAAGATACAAGGCTCCATCGCGCTCGTCACGGGCGCCAATCGCGGGCTGGGCGCAGCATTCGTGCGCGCGCTGCTGGCCGCCGGCGCGACCAAGGTCTACGCCGCCGCACGCAATCCATCGGACATCACGCCACCCGGCGCGGTGCCGGTGCGCCTCGATGTCACCCGTCCCGACCAGGTTGATGCGCTCGCCCGCGAACTCGGCGACGTGAATCTGTTGATCAACAATGCCGGCATCGGTGGATCAGGGTCGGTGCTGGACGCCAGCGCCATTGAGACGCTGCGCCAGCAGTTCGAAGTCAATGCGGTCGGCCCGCTGCGGGTGGCGCAGGCATTCGCGCCGACCCTGGGCGCCAGCAGTGAAAGCGCGGTGATCAATGTGATCTCCGCCCTCAGCTGGGCCACACTGCCCGGCGTGACTGGCACCTACAGCGCCTCCAAATCGGCCGCCTGGGCCTTGAGCAACGCGATGCGGCAGGAATTCAAGGCGCAGGGGACGGCGGTATTGTCGCTGCACGTCGCCTTCATGGACACGGACATGGCACGCGGTGTGCCAGGAGCAAAAGCCTCACCCGACGAGGTTGCGAAGATGACGCTCACCGCGCTGGCAGCCGGCCAATCCGAGGTGCTGGCCGATGACGTCACCCGCAACGTACATGCTGGCCTGACGGCTCTACCGCCGCTTTATCTGGGTATGCTGGACTAGTATGGCTCGGGCGGCCGTGCCGCCCAGGGCGTGCTTTCCTGAATATTGGCCCGACGATGATTAACAATCTTCTTAACAGTCATACCTGAGGGAGGCCGCTTGCGGCCGTCCCGCGCCAAAGTTCGATTTTGGATTACTCTGCTCAGACAGTCCACACGGCTATCAGTGGAGGCTTACGCTCCCGGAATGTTCGTAAGCGTGACGTCAGTACCGTCAGTGACATTTCCGCCGTCCGTTCGCTGACCGGCGCACGAGCGCCACGTTATAAATCGATGATTTTCCGTAATAGCGCCGGAGACACGCGCCACTGCTCGCCATCGCAGAGCAGCGAGTAAGTTCTGGTGTTCATACGGACGATGGTGCCGACGCGTTCGCGCAGATGCTTGTCGGTAAAGGCGACGGTATCGCCGAGTTTGAACGCGGGCAGGTCCGGCGGTCGCGGGCGCACCGGTGGCGCTTCCGGTTCGCCTCGCTGCGCCGGGTCGGCCACGATGGCCGCGTACGGCAGCTTCCAGTGGGTTCGCGTGATGTCGTCCTGTATGGTCGCCTGCGTAGGCAGCAACTGCAGCACGCGACCCGGCGCGAGCGTGCCGCGTCGGTGGTCGAAGTACATCACGTGCGCGCCTAAGTGCAAATGGCGCCGCACTTCAAGAATGCGTTTCGGGTCGGTCATCATCTGGCTGATCGCCAGGCTTAGTTCATACAGGTCAAGGCTGGGCGCGTTGCGCAGCGCGTCGAGAATGCGGTTATCCATGGCGTAAGTGTAGCGCAAGTACTCACGTATCAACCAACCGGCGGATTCATCGTCGGGCAGCGCAGCTGAGGTTGTTTACAAGACCGAGCTCGGGGACAGTCCATCTCCGGTCGACCACAGCAGTTTGATGACGTTGCCGCGCCGGCCGCGAAACACAAACACGTGCCCGCTGAACGGGTCGTCGGCCAGCGCCGACTCGACCTTCGCGGCGAGGCCGTTGAAACCAGCCCGCATGTCCGTGAACCCGGCCGCGATCCAGATGCGCGTACCCGCCGGCAGACCCATCATGCGCGCAAACTCGCGATGACCAGGCGCAGCGTGCCGGCGTCGACCGTCCCATCGATGCGCACCACCGCTCCACCGAGCTCAATGATGATGCCGCCGCGCTCACGTGGCCGCGCCGGTGTTGGCCGCACCGCCGGCTGCTCACGACGACCACCGGTAACAATGCGTTCTCTTCGGTGTCATCGCCAGCGAACAGTCCGGCCAGGTACTCACGTCGCCACTGGAAGACATGTTGGCGTTCAGTTGATGCTTCAGCGCCAGTTGAGATACCGATGTGCCAGGTACGCATGCCGGCTACCTTCAGCTTGAAGCTGCGCGGATAGTTCAGCCGCCCGGCGCGACTACCTCGTTTTAACACTGTGTCGCGGACAACGTACAGACGGTGCAGATGCCTCGCTTACGGTACAGGCGCGATAGCGAAGTGTCAGCGGTGAAGAAAATAGGGCCTTCCGACCTGGCAAACATCGATGGCGACGCGGCCTCGGTCGCCAGCATGGCCTGCTACGTTGACTGCGAGATCACGGACAAAGCTATAGCCGGCTGCCCAGCAATTGCCGCCTGGCGTAGTGATGCTGCGTTGTAATGCAGCACGTCGACCGCGCCTTGCTGTGCAAGTACCATGGCGATCAGCGATGCGACGCTGGAAGGCTCGGATGTATCCACTTCGCACGTACTGCAGCAATGGACGTCCTGACGCAGTCGCTGGGCATGGGGCACCTGACTTGCCGGCCTGCGCGAAGACAGGACGATGTTGTAGCCATGCGCCGCAAAACGCGTGGCGGTCGCGATGCCAAAGCCCGGACCACGCCCAATGCTGAGAAATGCTCTCTTGATGAGCTCCCTTTAATCGTCCCACCCGGCCAGCACCGGCGTTGACCGCCATGCTCGCCAGCTGGTGTTCAGGCTGCGCGACGCGGCGCGTCCCTGTGATCGCGATGATAACCGGGACGCGCTTTAGCGATAGAGCCGGAATTCGCCGGGTCAGGCGTAGTTGGTAAACTTGGTTACCAAGTATGCGTCAATCCCCTCGGTGCCGTTTTCGCTGCCATAGCCGCTTTGTTTCACACCGCCAAATGGGCCTTCGGGCATGCCGAAGTAGTAGGTATTAATCCCGACCATGCCGCTCTCGATAGCATCCGCGAGTATATTGGCACGTGACAGGGAGCGCGTGAACGCATAGGCACCGAGACCGAAAGGCAGGCGGTTGGCAGCAGTGATCCCGTCTTCCAGCTCGGTGAATCGACAAAGGGTCGCCACCGGGCCGAACGGCTCTTGGTTCATGATCAATGCGGTTTCTGGAACATCGACAAGTACAGTCGGCTCCCAGAACAAGCCGGTATCGCCGATGCGCTTGCCGCCGGTGGTGAGCTTGGCACCTTTCTCAATCGCATCAGCAATCAGGTGTTGCATGGCAGCCAGGCGGCGCTCATTAGCCAAAGGGCCCATTTGAGTCGATGCATCCAAACCATTGCCGACACGAATCTCTTTTGCAGCTGCGGTGAACTTCGTGACGAATTCGTCGAATACCGCATCCTGTACATAAAAACGGGTTGGCGCGATACAACTGGCACCGGCATTGAAGAACTTGTTAGGCACAGATGCGGCCACGGCGGCATTGATGTCGGCATCGTCGCAGACAATAACCGGAGCGTGTCCGCCGAGCTCCATGGTGACCGCCGTGATGTTCTCGGCAGCCAGCTTGGCAAGGTGTTTGCCAACGTGCTCAGGCCCGGTAAAGGAAACCTTGCGGATCACTTTCGACGAGATGAGTGTACTGGAGATGAATTGCGGGTCTCCCAGTACAACATTGAGCACGCCGGCCGGCAACCCGGCGTCGGCGAAGGCTTCGGCAATCATCAGGCAGGTTGCTGGCGTTTCTTCTGAAGGCTTGATGATCATCGAGCAACCAGCGGCCAGTGCGGCGGCGATCTTCCTACCAGTCAGCAGCGCTGGCACGTTCCATGGCGCGAACGCGGCCACCGGACCGATGGGCTCGCGCGAGACGACGGCGCGGCCATTCTGGAGACGCGACTCCAGCGTCCGGCCATAGATGCGCTTGGCTTCCTCAGCGCACCAAATCATCGACTCAAAGGTTAGGTTCAGCTCCATGTTCGACTCGGCGAGCGGCTTGCCAACCTCCAGCGTCAATGCGAGTGCCAGGTCGGCCTGACGCTCACGCAGCAGCCCGACGGCACGTTCGATCACGGCGGCACGTTCCCATGCAGGAACCTTGCGCCAGACCTTGAAGGCGCGCGCCGTAGATTCCAGCGCCGCCTGCAGGTCAGCGGACGTTGCGTGCGGCATTTCGCCGAGCACACTGCCATCGAACGGGTTGAGTACGGCACTGGACTCGCGCCCTGCTCCGGTATGTTTTTGGCCATCGATCCATTGGTACAGCGGAATGTAGGTATTGGTACGCATGATTGTTCTCTAGTATGTTGGAGGCGTTATCTTGAGAACCGCGCTCGCTTTCCAGAGAGCGCGGTTCTCAAGGCATTTGATGGGGCGTCTCTTATACCGCTCCATCATGCAACAAATAATATGTCGCCAACTGACATTTGTCAACGACTGACACTTGTGATTGGACGCAGTTCTTGCAGCAACGACCGGGCGCAGTCAGCACCCTAGCGCTTCCGGCCAATTTAAAAATTGGCGGTGACCTCACTATTAACCGCCTTGGCTATGGCGCCATGCGCATCACCGGACCCGGTTTCTATGGCGAACCGGAAGACCGCGCGGAGGCACTGCGCGCGTACTCAAACGTACGACGGAACTAGGCATCACCTTCATCGATACCGCTGATGCTACGGGCCCGTTAGTTAGTGAAGAGCTGATTGCAGAAGCCATCGGTTTCATCCCATGGTTCCCCCCTTGGCCTCGGGAGAGCTCGCCCAGATTGCACTTGCATGGATGCTGAAACGCAGCCAGGCAGCACCGTGCCAGTGCAGCGATCGGTATGCAGTACCTCCATGACGCAGCGCTAAATTGAGCTGGCGCGGATGTTTAAGCACGGCTTCTGCCGGCGTCATTGTAAAAAGTATGCGCTCTTTGTCGTGTCCTTGTAGACTAGCGCCCATTAACACCGGGGAAGACGACGTGAGTTTGAGAGAAAAAAAGAAAGACAAAACCAGGCTTCAGTTACTTGAGGCAGCATTAGAATTGATCGGTCGACAAGGGTTTGCGGAGACTACCATCAACCAGATCGCTGCGGCGGTGGATGTCTCACCGAGAACGCTGTTACGCTATTTTCCTAGCAAAGAAGACGTCATAGTCAGCTGGGTTCAGGATGGCATGGCGATTTTCCTGAGCACCTTGGCATCGCGGCCTGCCGATGAATCGGCAGCGGTCGCACTCTTGGAAAGTGCGCGCGCACTGCTGCGCTCTTATCAAGAACGAGCTGAATTTTACCTGACCATTGAACGCGTAATTGCATCCGCACCGGACATCAGCGCACGCAAACAACAGATGTCGACTACTCTCGCAGCTGCAGTCTCCGCCATGCTGGCGCAGCGCACCAAGCAAATCGATTCGAGCCCCCTCGCCAATGACCTGTATCCAGCAGTTGTCTTCGCGCTGATACGCATAGTTATCCAGCAGTGGGTGGCGCGGGACGGCAAACCACCACTGGAAGAACTATTCGATGAAGCATGTGAGCTCATTCAATTTCAGCAACGCTGAGCCAGAGCGTTTCCTTGACCCATACTGAGAGTCTTGGCTTGAACTTGCCTATGAGAACCAGATTCGTCGACTCGGATTGCCAGGGCTTCCACTGCCTGGCATGTGCCGCCCCCGGTACATGCCATTTGCTAATCAGGAAATTCTTTCCAATTGTCACGATACCAGTGTAAAAATAGTTCCACACGGAAGATATCCGACACAGAAACCGCGCGGTAGCTGTAGGCAAATACCCGCAGCCCCGTTTCACATCCCCCTCGTCGAACAGGACGTGCGGATTTCCCGCATCCGGCTCTCTTCCGGCGCATCAAACCTTCGCGTTCGAGCGGCCGCGTGCAGTTGGCAGCAATCGTATCAGCCCCAATTTCTCGTAGAGGTACTGGTCGGGATACTGGCGGCACGCCGTTCCCCGCTTGCCGCTGCGTCTACCAGCCAGATTCGCAAACGCCGTGCCGGGTAGTCATCGATATGACGGTAGATCTTCCCCACCGAAACATCTACAGGCGCTACCAGTTGTGAATTCCGATCCAGATCCCACCGACAATACAGCTGTACATGATTGCAGAAAGTGACCCCATCTTTATGTCTATGTGCGATGGCACAGAGGAAAACAGTGCTACAGCTGCGATATATCCCGAGACCAACCAGCTGAAGTAACTTCCGCTCTTTAAAGCAGGTTCTGTCCAGTCGCAAAAAACTAGCCAAGCCCCCCAAGCAAGGAGAAGCGGAGCAAAAGCGGTGGGGGCAGCATTCCAAATGTTCAGATTTCTGAAACCAACAGAGGCTAGTATCCAGCAATTTTTCTGCCTTCTAGGAACGATGGAGAACGAGGTTGGCTTCGCGTTAACTATAAACCCAACTATTCCGTGGAGAGCTTCGTGTGCCACAGTTCCAATCAGCGTCAACAGGGCAATCCCCCATCCGGAATGCCGCCACCAGCGAAGCAGATATAGCCAAGCACATATCAGCGCGAAGGACGCTACAGCCTCCCCTGTCAAGCTAACCGGACCGAAACTGGGCATTTCAGTCTCTCGTAAAAGTGGCCACAAACTTGAGTCGACCGTCCATTTTGATGCTGACTTAAACTTGCAGTCAATTCTGGACTACTTGCACTTACCAGCTCGTAACCCACCGTGCCGGCCAGCGTGAACAGGAAAAAGAAGGGATGCCGCGCCGACAGGGCGCGGATCAGCAGCGCCAGCAACACGGACGGCACCAGGTAAACCAGCAGGTCGCGATGGTGGCACAGCCGGGCCGGCGCAAGGACGTTACATTCAAACAGGCTGCTCATGGCGCATCGTCGCACGGTGGCCATCGCGCGTCAATTCCGCGTCGATGCCGATCGCGCGCCGCGCCGGCCCGCCATCTCCCCAAGCGCTTCGCCCAGCGCCGGCCGGCGCGTCATGCATACGTCATCGTACAACTAAAATCAACAGTGGAAAACGTTTAACCTGTTGATTTATTTGAACTTAGTCGCTTGCGACACAGATGGGCATAACCGCCATACATTTTTCAGATATCCGGTTGTATGATGTCTGATATCTGCGCTATGATCTGCGCACACAACATCAGTAAGGAGATCGCATGACGACGCAGCAAGCACCAGCCACGCGGGTACGCTGGCTTATTCTGGCCATTTTGTTTGCAGTGACCACCATCAACTACGCCGACCGCGCCACCATCGCCATCGCCGGGCCCGAGCTCAAGAAGCTGCTCGGGCTGTCGCCTGTGCAGATGGGCTTTGTCTTCTCCGCGTTCGCCTGGTCCTACGTGCTGGCGCAGTTGCCGGGCGGCTGGCTGCTGGACCGCTTCGGCACCAAGATCACCTATTTCTTCAGCATATTCCTGTGGTCGCTGTTCACGATGTTGATGGGCACGGTCGGCTTCCTGACCGGCGCCGCCGCCCTGACCGCGCTGTTCTGCCTGCGGCTGGCGGTCGGCGCGGCGGAGGCGCCCTCCTTCCCCGGCAACAGCCGGTTGGCCTCGTCCTGGTTCCCGACGGCCGAACGCGGCACGGCCGCCGCCATCTTCAACTCGGCCCAGTACTTCGCCACAGTGCTGTTCGGTCCACTGATGGGCTGGCTGGTGCACAGCTACGGCTGGCAAAGCGTGTTCTACGTCATGGGCGGCCTGGGCGTCGTGATGTCCATCATCTGGATGAAAATGGTGTACGGCCCCAAGGACCATCCGCGCATCAACGCGGCCGAGCTGGCCTATATCGAGGCCGGCGGCGCGCTGGTCGACCTGGAAAGCAAGGACAAGGCGGTCGCCACCACCAAGCTCGACACCGGCTCGGCCATCCGCCAGCTGCTGGGCAACCGCATGCTGCTGGGCGTCTACATCGGCCAGTATTGCATCAACACGCTGACCTACTTCTTCCTGACCTGGTTCCCGGTCTACCTGGTCACCGAGCGCCACATGACGATTTTGAAAGCCGGTTTCGTCGCCGCGCTGCCGGCGGTGGCGGGCTTCCTCGGCGGCGTGCTGGGCGGCGTGATCTCGGACCGCCTGATCAAGCGCGGCTTCTCGCTGTCGGTGGCGCGCAAGACGCCGATCGTTTGCGGCCTGCTGCTGGCGATGTCCATGATCATCTGCAACTACGTTGAAACGGACTGGCTCGTCATCACGGTGATGTCGCTGGCGTTCTTCGGCAAGGGGGTCGGCGCGCTGGGCTGGGCCGTGGTGGCGGACACGTCGCCGAAGGAAGCGGGCGGCCTGAGCGGCGCCTTGTTCAACACCTTCGGCAACACGGCCGGCATCACGACGCCGATCGTGATCGGTTACATCCTGCAGGAGACCGGCTCGTTCGCCGGCGCGCTGGTGTACGTCGGCGCCAACGCCGCCGTCGCCATCCTGTGCTATGTGCTGATGGTGGGCGAGATCAAGCGTTTCGAATTCAAAACGCCGGTGGTCACGAAGCTGCCATTGGCCGCGTGATCAATCCAGGGTCAGGTCCACCATTTCTACACGAGCTGAAGCGTAGCAGCATGATCCGCGCCACGTGTGCCCGCTAGGGATCAGGCCGTGTAGAATTGGCGGACCTGACCCTGGAGTTGTCTACAGGTACTTCACCCACGCCATCGTGGTGCGGCGCTTGAACTGGCCGAACGCCTTGCACGGCCAGTACATCAACGGTATCAGCGCCGCCGACATCAGCCAGACCATCCAGTAACTGTCGAACTCGTAGCGCTGGCCGTAGTTGGGGCCGAACAGCGCCAGCGCGGCCTCTTGCAGCAACAGCAGCGTGAACAAGTGCAGCAAATAGTAGAACATCGGCGCGCCGCCAAACACGGCGGCGACGCGCAGGAAGCCGTTGTCGCGCCCCTCCAGCCAGGCCAGCACCAGGCATCCACCACCCACCGTGATCAGCAGGAACGCCAGCGACGGCGGATACTTGGTCACGTTCAGAAACGACATCGCCGTCAGCAGCGTCGTCTCGCCGGGCACCCAGTCGAGCGTCTCGCCGTAGATGTTCAAGCCGCGCAGCACCAGCAGCAACGCCAGCGACACGCCCCCGGCGATCAGCAGCGCCTCGCGGCGGTGCGCCGGCCGCACCGACCGGGCGTACCACGGGCCGGCCGCGTAGCCGAGCAAAATCACGCCTATCCACGGCAGCACCGGATAGCTCACCTTGATTTTCAGCGCCCCCTCCGCCACCAGGAAACCCCGGTCGTGCAGTATCGTCCAGGGGATGAAACCCCAGCTGCCCGGCTCGAACGAGATCGGCGTCAGCAGGTTGTGGCCGCACACGATGATCAAGCCCAGCGCCACCAGCACCTTGCGCGGCAGGCGATGCAGCAGCGCCAGCGCGATCATCGACAAGCCGATCGCCCAGATCACCTGCAGGTAAATCGTCGGCGGCGGAAAACGTCCGCTCCAGGAGAAATTGATCACGACGATTTCCAGCAGCGCCAGGAACAGGCCGCGCTTTACCAGGAAGCCGGTGGCCGGGCGCGCGCCGCCGGCCGGATGCGCGTACAGCCAGGCCGACAAGCCGGTCAGGAAGACAAAGATCGGCGCGCAGAAGTGCGCCGCGAAACGGCCGAAGAACAAGGCCGGATCGATCGTCGCGATATCGAGCGGATCGGGCACCGGCCAGCGCAGGAAGAAGCGTTCTCGCACGTGATCGAGCATCATCACCATCATCACCAGGCCGCGCATCACGTCGATCGAGGCCACGCGCGCGCCGGGTGGCGGCGCCGCACTGACATTCACACTCATAAGGGTCACTTAAACTTAGAATTGATACTGCGCTTTCAACGTCACGCGGCGCTCCTCGCCCGCCGCCACCCAGGTTTGCTGGTAGGAGCTCGGGTAGTACGTCTTGTCGAACAAATTGTCGACGTCCAGCGACAGGCGCAGCTTGCTGGTCGGCGAATAGGACGATACCAGTTTTGCCGTCGTGTAGGATGGAAGCCTGAAGGTGCTGCTGATCGCCACGTCGCCATTGCGCTCGCCGACGTAATTGAGGCCGCCGCCCAGCGAGGCGCGCGCGCCTCCGACCGTCAGCTCGCGCACCAGCAGCAGGTTGGCGCTTTGCTTCGGCACGTTCGGCAGCGCGCCGCCGACCTCCAGCACGTTATCGCGCAGGACTTCGGCGTCCGTGTAGGCGTAGGAGAACGACAGCCGCAGCCGGCGCGCCAGCTCTCCCGACACATCCAGTTCCACGCCCTTGCTTCCCACCTCGCCGGCGGCCAGCGAGAAGTTGGTGTCCAGCGGGTTCAAGGTTAGCACGTTCTTCTTTCTGATCGAATACAGCGCCAGGGTGCCACTCAACTTACCGTCGGCGCTGTCGAATTTGATGCCGGTTTCGTAGGCGCGGCTGCTCTCGGCCGGGAACGATTCGTTGTTGATGCCGATGCCGCTGTTGGGCCGGAACGACTTGCCGGCCGACGCGTA